>NZ_JBYSZM010000009.1:0-198335 GCF_058787155.1 Sphingobium sp. FW305-3-2-15-F-TSA7
GGTCGCGATCCTGATGCATAATTCGCCCGATCAAGTGCGTCTCACCTTCGCGCTGTCGTGGTTGGGCGTGACGGTCGTGCCGGTCAACACGCGGCTTGGTGCTGACGATATCGGTGCGCTGATCGAACTGGCGGACGTCGACATGCTGTTCTGGGATGGCGCGAATGCCGAGCTCGCTGCCGTTGTCGCATTTGGATGGTCGGTTTTGGTGGATACCGCGCTGCTCGATGCACTGTCCGAAGCGCAGCCTGCCAATCGCACCGCCTGGATGGACGATGATGTCGCCGCGCTGGTCTTCACTGGCGGCACTACGGGCCCGCCCAAAGGCGTCATCCTGACGTCGCGGGTGATCCACGGCATGGCCCGGCTGTTCGGTGCCGAAATGGGCTATGATACCGACACCGTCTACCTGAACGTCATGCCGATCTTTCACGTCGGCGGTCTGGGGCAATTGCTCGGCGTGACGGCGAAGGGCGGCTGTCATGTGTTCGATACCGAAGCGGGGCCACCTGCGATCTATCGCGCGATCGAGCGCGAGGGCGTGAACACGATCGTCGCAGTGCCGACGACACTCGCGATGTTGCTGGAATCGCCGTTGCGCGACGATGCGCTACTCGCCCGCATTCGGGCGGTCGGCTATGGCGCGGCCGGCATTTCGGTGCCGCTGCTCGAGCGGCTGTTGGTTGCCATGCCGAACGCCGGCTTCCGGCAATTCTACGGTCAGACCGAGACGGCGGGCTACGGCACCGCGCTGCGCCCCGAATATCATGTGCTGAGCGGCCCGAAGGCCGGCCATCTGGCGAGTTGCGGGCAGCTATGCCCCGGCATGGTGGTCGAAACGCACGATGCCGACGGCCATGCGACGCCGGTCGGCGTGCCGGGCGAGGTGGTCATACGCGGCGATGCGCTGCCGCCGGGCTATTGGCGCGATGCAGACAAAACTTGGGCGCTGTTTCGCGGCGGCTGGCTGCACACTGGTGATGTCGGCGTGTTCGATGCCGATGGTTTCCTGACGATCGTCGATCGCTTGAAGGACATGATCATCACCGGAGGCGAAAACGTCTACTGCAAGGAAGTGGAGAACGTCATCGCGCGTCATCCGGATGTGGCAGACTGTGCGCTCATCGGTCTGCCCGATGACCGTTGGGGCGAAGCGGTGCACGCAGTCGTCGTCGTGCGGCCGGACGTAACCATCACTGAAGCGGAGCTCAAGGTTTTTTGCGGCCAGACGCTCGCCCGCTTCAAATGCCCGAAGAGCTTCGAGATCACCGCGGAGCCGCTGCCACTGAGCGGCGTCGGCAAGGTGATGAAGACGACCCTGCGCGAACGCTGGCTGGCCAAGCGATCCGCACAATCAAATCCCCTGGAGAATGATCATGCCGCATGCAGCCTTCATCTTTGACGCCCTTCGAACGCCGCGTTCAAAGGGCAAGGCGGACGGCGCGCTGCATTCGGTGAAGCCGGTCCGGCTGATCGCGGACGTGCTGAGCGAACTTCAGTCGCGCCACGACCTCGATACGTCGATGGTCGATGATGTCGTGCTGGGATGCAGCCAGCCGACGGGGGAGCAGGGCGGCGCGATCGGCAAGAGCGCGGCGCTGCTGGCCGGTTGGGACGACCGGGTCGCGGGATGCCAGGTCGACCGCTTTTGTGGCTCCGGCCTGGAAGCCGTGAATATGGCGGCGGCGCGCGTCATGAGCGGGACCGAGGATCTGCTGGTCGCGGGCGGCATCGAATCCATGTCCCGTGTACCGATGGGGGCGGCGGGCGGATCGCTGTTCTTCGACAGCGAATTGATGACCAAGACCGGCTTCGTTTCGCAGGGTGTGTCGGCGGACCTGATCGCCACGCTGGGCGGCTATTCGCGCGAAGACGTCGATGCATTCGCGTTGCGCTCACAGAAAAAGGCGGCCGCCGCGCGCGAGGCCGGCCATTTCGCACGCAGCGTGGTGGCCGTGCGCGATGCCGCAGGCAGCGTGATCCTGGATCAGGATGACTTCATCAAGCCGGCGACCACGATCGAGGCGCTGGGCGGACTCAAACCATCCTTCGCCAAGCTGGGCGAGATGGGCATGGATGCGGTCTGCCTGTCCAAATATCCGCAGATCGCGAGTATCGACCACGTTCATACGCCGGGCAATTCGTCCGGTATTGTGGATGGCGCAAGCGCGGTTCTGATTGGATCGGCAGCGATCGGCGAGCAGTTGGGCCTGACGCCTCGCGGCCGCATCACCTGCATGGCGACGATCAGCACCGAACCGACCATCATGTTGACCGCGCCTGGCCCTGCGGTGCGCAAGCTGCTCGATCGCGCAGGATTGAGCGTCGAGGACATCGACTTGTTCGAGGTCAACGAAGCGTTCGCGTCCGTGGTGCTGCGTTTCCGTGACGAACTGAATGTCCCCGAAGAGAAAATCAACGTGAATGGCGGTGCGATCGCGCTCGGTCATCCGATCGGCGCGACCGGCGGGATGCTCGTCGGCACGCTGCTGGACGAGCTTGAGCGGCGTCAGCTCAAGCGTGGCGTGTGCGTGCTGTGCGTCGGCGGCGGCATGGGCGTCGCGACGCTGATCGAACGCGACTGATAGAAGCGGAGTTACAACATGGAAAATGCCATTTACGACCTCCGCCCGGATGGTGTCGCGCTGGTCACGATCGACATTGCGGACTCGCCCGTCAATGCGATGAATGATGCGTTCTCGGTGATGCTGGACGCGATTCTGGCCCGGCTTGAGCAGGACAAGGCGCGACTATCGGGCGTCATCCTGACTTCAGCCAAGGGTGTCTTCGTCGCGGGCGGGGATGTCGCCAAGGTACTTCAGCTACGCCGTGACGGCGCCGATGCCGGCTATCGCTTCGTGCAGGGTCTGAAGGCGCAGTTCCGCAAGCTGGAGACGCTGGGCGTGCCGGTCGTCGCCGCGCTCAACGGCAGCGCGCTGGGCGGTGGGCTGGAACTGGCGCTGTCGGCGCATCGCCGCATCGCGCTCGACAATCCTAAAAGCCAGTTCGGCTTTCCCGAAGTCGGCCTGGGCATCCTGCCGGGCGGCGGCGGCATCGTCCGTTCGGTTCGCATGCTGGGGCTGATGAAGGCATTGCCACTGCTGACCGAAGGGCGTCGCCTGAACCCCGCCCAGGCGCTGGCGGAGGGGCTGGTAGATGAACTCGCCGCCTCGCCGGCCGAGATGATCGAACGCGCCGAAGCGTGGATCGCCGCCAATCCCGATGCGACCCAGCCGTGGGATCGCAAAGGGCACCGCATCCCGGGCGGCGACATGTTCGCGCCCGCTAACGCCGGATCGATGGCGGTGTTCCCCAGCATGATCTTTAAGAAGACCAAGGGGCTGCTGCCGGCCGCTCAGCGCATCCTGAGCGTCGCAGCGGAAAGCACGCAGGTCGGCTTCGATGCGGCGA
The DNA here is from genome assembly GCF_058787155.1 of Sphingobium sp. FW305-3-2-15-F-TSA7. Classification (NCBI taxonomy): domain Bacteria; kingdom Pseudomonadati; phylum Pseudomonadota; class Alphaproteobacteria; order Sphingomonadales; family Sphingobiaceae; genus Sphingobium; species Sphingobium sp. FW305-3-2-15-F-TSA7. The sequence continues at coordinate 3,412 of NZ_JBYSZM010000009.1, forward strand.
GCGAGATCGAGAGCCGCGGCTTTTGCGACCTGTTGATGACGCCGCAGTCGGAAAATCTGATCCGCACGATGTTCCTGCAAATGGGTGAGGTCGCGTCGGGTGCCAGTCGTCCGGCGGTGTCGGACAAAGCGAAAGTGGCGGTCCTGGGCGTCGTGGGCGCCGGCATGATGGGCCGCGGGATCGCCTATTCGGCGGCAGCGGCCGGCATCAAGGTCTTCCTCAAGGACCTGAACGTCGAGGCAGCGGAGCAAGGGAAAAGCTACAGCCGCGACGTCCTGGAAAAGGAAGTGGCGCGCGGGCGGCGGACGCAGGAACAGCGAGACGAGATTCTCGCGCGCATCGTGGCCACCGCCGACATGAGCGATCTGGCGGCCTGCGACCTTGTGATCGAGGCGGTGTTCGAGGACGTCGACCTGAAGCACGCGATCTTCCGCGATATCGAAGCGGCGCTGCCGGCTTCTGGAATCCTCGCGACGAACACATCGACGCTGCCGATCTCGCTCCTTGCCAACGGGTCGCAGCGCCCGGCCCAGTTCATCGGGCTGCACTTCTTCTCGCCGGTGGACAAGATGCACATCGTGGAGATCATCTGTGGCGAGGCGACCAGCCCTGAGACGCTGGCGAAAGCCTATGACTTCGTACAGCAGATCAAGAAGACGCCGATCGTCGTCAACGACAGCCGTGGCTTCTTCACATCGCGCGTGTTCAGCGTCTTCACCGACGAGGGCGACCGCCTGCTGAAGGAAGGCATCGATCCGGTCCTGATCGAAAATCTGGCGCGCCAGATGGGCATGCCGGTCGGGCCGCTTGCCGTTCAGGACGAAGTGATGATGGACATGCTCCTGCGCTCGTTCCGGGCCAACCAGTTGCTCGATGCCGAGCTAGGCGACGACTATGCGCGGACGTACGAGGTGTGTGGCGATCTTTGCGACATCATGTCGTCGCGCGGGCGGCCGGGACGCAGCGCTGGCGCGGGCTTCTACGACTATGCCGCCGATGGGTCGAAGGCGATCTGGCCTGGTCTGGCCGAGTTGTTCGGCGGGCAATCCCAATTGCCGACAGACGATATTCGCGACCGGATGATGTTCCGCATGGTGGTCGAAGCGGCGCGCTGCCTCGACGAGGGCGTCATCATGAACGTGCGCGACGGCAATATCGGGTCGATCCTGGCGTTCGGTTTCCCAATGCACACGGGCGGCGTGTACCAGTTCGTCCATTCGATGGGGCTGGATGCATTCCAGGAGCGCGCCGCTGAATTGGCCGAAACATATGGCGAGCGCTTTGCGGTGCCAGACAATTTCGGGGCCACGCTTAGCGGGGCGACGACGGCGAAACTGGCAGCGTGAAGGACGAAGCGATGACGGGAACGATCGAAACTTCGCTGGCGGACCGCATCTGTCGGATCACGATCAGCGACCCCCAGCGGTTGAACGCCATGACCCCTGCGCTGGCCGACGAATTGCGTGCGGCGCTCCGGATGGCAGAGGCGGAGGCGCGCGTCGCGATCCTGTCCGGCGCGGGCCGGGCATTCAGCGTCGGCGCTAATCTGGACGACGTCATGCAGGACAAGGCGGGGTTGGCCGATGGCGGCATCATCCTTGAGCGGCACTATAACCCGCTGATCCGCACGATCCGCGATCTGAAGGTGCCGCTGATCACCTGTGTCAGGGGCCCTGCGGCCGGCGTCGGCGCATCGCTGGCCTTGCTGGGCGATGTCATCATGGCCGGCGAAAGCGCCTATTTCATCCAGTCTTTCCGTCGCGTCGGGCTGGTCCCCGATGGCGGATCGCCGTTCATCCTGTCGCACGCGGTCGGACGTGTGCGCGCGATGGAGATGATGCTGCTGGCCGAAAAGCTGCCCGCGGCCAAGGCGTTGGAATGGGGCCTGGTGACACGCGTCGTACCGGATGAGCAACTCGATGCGGCGGTCGATGCCGTTGCGAGCGAGCTTGCCACAGGGGCGGGGTTCGCGATCCGGCAGATCCGCAAGATGGCTTGGGCTGCGCTGCACTCCTCGCTTGAGGAAGCGCTTGACCTGGAAGTCGCGACGCAGCGCCGCACAGTTGCGACCCGCGACTTTCACGAAGGCGTGCAGGCTTTCATGGAAAAGCGCCCGGCCGTCTTCACCGGCAGTTGAGAAACAGGAGCGACCTGATGACCGAACTGGTGCAACGCGAGGATCGCGAAGGTTGGACGCTGCTGACGCTCAACCGTCCCGAAAAGTTTAACGCGCTGTCCGAGGTGCTGTTCGCCGAACTGCGCGCGCATGTCGAGGCACTCGGGCAGGACGAAGCGATCGCCTGCGTGGTGCTACGTGGCGCGGGCAAGTGTTTTTCGGCCGGGCATGACCTGACCGACATCGCGGCGGGCACGGAAACCGCGCCGGCGGGGTGGCACAGCGAAACGCTGCGCATGATGGAGGTCTTGCCGCAACCGGTGATCGCTGCCGTCCACGGGCATTGCTATACCGGCGCGCTCGAAGTGGCGTTGGCGTGCGACATGATCGTCGCGGCCGACAATGCGCGCTTTGGCGATACGCATGCCAAATTCGCGCTGGCCCCCTTATGGGGCATGAGCCAGCGGCTGCCGCGACGGGTCGGCACGGCGACGGCCAAGCGGCTGATGTTCACCGCAGACATCATCGACGCGGCGGAAGCGGTCCGTATCCGGCTCGCCGAATACAGCGTTCCGATCGACGCCTTCGATGACGAGATCGAACGCCTGGCCACGCGGATCGTAGCCAACTCCCGCTTTTCGCATGAAGGGAACAAGCGCCTGATCGATGGCAGCGACGCGATGACGCTGGAGGAAGGGTTGAACTGGGAAACCGCAAACAGTCCGGTGGAAGGGCCCGATATGCTCAAGCGCATCGAACGTTTCAAAACCAAGTCGAAATAATGCCACGGTTGGCGAAATATCTTCACCTGTTTCCGCAAGCTATTTGCGCTTATCGGCGAGCGGGGCGAACGGCTAATCCTACCATCACATACTGTCGTCGGACATCTTTCTTGACGACCGATCGGAAGGGGCGATCCTGTAATGAATAGCTTGGTGAACGACGCGGACATGTCTTTATGGCAAACTGCCGATCGTACGCTCTTGCGGTACATGGGTGTCGGTGGTCAGTTTGCCCCGTTCGTGCCGGAACGCGCCGTCGGCTCCTGGCTTTACGATGCCTCGGGCCGCAAGGTGCTCGATTTCACGTCGGGTCAAATGAGTTCGGTGCTGGGACATGCGCACCCCGATCTGGTCGAGGCGTTGCGCGATGCCGCGGGCACGCTCGACCACCTGTTCAGCATGATGCTGTCCAAGCCGGTCGTCGATCTGGCAGCAAAGCTGGCCGAATTGCTGCCGGGCCTGCCGCGCTCGATGTTCCTCTCGACCGGCGGTGAGTCGGTCGAGGCGGCGATCCGTCTGGCGAAGGTGGTCACCGGCAAGTGGGAAATCGTCGGGTTTACCCAGTCCTATCATGGATCGACCGGCGCGGCTGCTTCAGCGACCTATTCGATCGGCCGCAAAGGGCATGGGCCGCTGATGCCGGGGTCGTTCGCGATCCCCGCCCCCAACGCCTTCCGTCCGCGCTTTCCGGGCGTCACCTGGCAGCAGGAACTGGACGACAGCTTCAACCTGCTCGACCGCCAGTCGACGGGCAATCTCGCGGCATTCATTGCGGAGCCGGTATTGAGCACGGGCGGTATCCTCGATCTTCCGATCGGCTATCTCGCCGCGCTCAAGGCGCATTGCGAGAAGCGCGGCATGTTGCTCATCATCGATGAGGCGCAGACCAGTCTGGGTCGGACGGGCGAGATGTTCGCGTACGAACGCGACCAGATCAAGCCGGACATGCTGCTGTTGTCCAAGACGCTGGGCGCGGGCATGGCGATGTCGTCGCTCTCAACCACCGAGGCGATCGCCCAAGCGGCCGAAGAACTTGGCTTCATGTTCGTGACGACGCATGTCAACGATCCGCTGCCGGCCGCGGTCGCGCTGAAGGTGCTCGAAGTGATCGAACGCGACAATCTGATCGAGCATGCGCAGCTGTTGAGCAGCCGGTTGCTCAAGGGACTGCAGAACTTGCTGCAGAAGCACCAGTGCGTGGGCGACGTGCGCGGGCGCGGCTTGCTGATGGGGCTGGAGTTCGTTCCGTTCGGCGGCCAAAGCGCCGTCGACATTACCTCGAAGGTAACGTCGCTTGCGCTCGAGCTCGGCGTGTCGGCGAACATCACGGGCGCCTATTCGGCGGGCACGATGCGCCTCGCGCCGCCGATCACGTCCACGGTGGAAGAAATCGATTTCGGCCTTGAGGTGCTGGACACCGCGATCACGCGCGTGGTGGAAACCATCGACGCCTGATACACCAGTCAGGAACTCGGGAGAGGGGCGGCCGCAACGATTGTTGCGGCCGCATTTTTTTGTGGCGCTCAGGTCGTCGCATCGCCGGCCGTCATCGCGACCAGCCAGTCACGCACCGCCTCGACGCTGGGGCGCAGGCTATGGGCCGCGGGAGTGTAGATCCAATAGCCCAGCCCCGGCCGGGCCAGGTCGGCAAAGACCGGTACGAGGTTCCCATCCTTCACTTCTTGCGCGACGAGCACGTCGCTTTCCAGGATCGCGCCGGCGCCGTTGCGCGCCGCGCGGATCGCAAGGTGGGAGGGGTCCATCTGGATCGATCCGATCGGCGTATCCGTCACATCGATGCCCTGTGTGTTCAGCCATTCCTCCCAACTCACCACATTTTGCGCAGTGTTGATCAGCATCTTCAGCGGCAATTTGTCTGGCGTGTCGATCGCATGTTCTTTGAGAAACGCGGGCGAGCAATAGGGCTGGATCACTTCCGAAAGGATCAGCGACGCGCGATCCTCCCAGATATCGCGATCGCCATAGACGATCTGAATGTCCGCGGGCGCATCGGCGAGCTGCTGGAAAGGCATCCGGTCACCTTGCAGATGGCTGCCCTGCGCGTTGACGCGGATATCGATGTCGGGATACTGCGCGACCAGGTCGGTCAGGCGCGGGATCAGCCAACAATGAGCGAAGGACGGCGGCATCTCGATCCGCACCACTTCAAGGCTCGCCCCCTTCTTGCCGCGTGCGCGTATTTCGCTGGTCGCGCTGCGCAGCTTGCGAATGCCCTGTCGCACCGAGCGCGCATATTCGGCCCCCTCCGGCGTCAGCGTCACGCCACGACCAACGCGGTCGAACAGGCGCACGCCGAGAATATCCTCGAGCAACCGTATCTGATGGCTGATCGCCGATGGCGTCAGGTTTAATTCGTCAGCCGCAGCCTGAAAACTCGACGATCGCGCCGCCGCCTCAAATACGGCGATCCCGCGCAGGGGCAGCACACGTTCCGACATCCAATTATCTCCGATTACTCCTCGCTCGCCGACCTGGTGAGCGGCAAGGCATTGCGGCCGAAGAAAAGGGAAAAGCGCAAGAGCGCAAAAGCGTCAAGAGCAGGGGCGGCGCACTTACTCGCCTGATGACGGTCCAAGGCGGGCTCTCACCACGGCCGCAGCACTCGTGAAGAATTTTCGCCGGTTCCATCGAGTTCTTTGAGCTTATCTGGGTTCAGCGTCTCGCTATTATCGATCTACCATGTGACCCTAGCAATGTTAGGAGCTGCGATGGAACGAGGACGGCCTGGAGTTGAGACAGCGGCGTATCGCGCGGGGTTTTGCGCGGGCGAACCTGTCAGGCCGTCGCGGAGCGCGTCCCTACCTGAAGGACCATTCGGCATGAACAAGGTGGCTGCGATCAGTGGGGAGGGATCGGCGAAGTCTTCAGGACTTCAAAAGTCAATCAGCCCCGCCCAGTTCGCGGTCTTCGGCTTTGGCAGCGTCGTCGGCACTGCATGGGTGCTGCTGGTGGGCGGATGGCTGTTTCGCGCCGGTCCGATCGGTACGTTGATCGGCATCGCGCTGGCCGGCACCGCGATGGTGCTGATCGCCGCGATGTATGCCGAGCTGGCGTCGCGCTTCCCCCGGACCGGCGGCGAGATCACGTTCATCAACGCGGTGTTCGGCAAACCGGCGGGGTTCGTCGTCGGCTGGTTGCTGACACTCGCTTATCTCAGTAATCTGGTGTTTGAAGGGGTCGCGCTCGCCTGGCTGGTCGGGATCCTGTGGCCGCCGCTGACCGGCCCTACACTCTACGTCATCTTCGGCGAGCCGATCGGCGCTGGCGGACTGTTGCTTGCGCTCGCGGCCAGCCTGACGATCGCCGTCCTCAACTATCGCGGCGCGCGCTCCTTCGTGCTGTTCCAGAACGCGCTGACCGTCACTTTCCTGCTGATCGTCGCGGTCGCGGTGATCATGGAATTGTCGTTTGGATCGGCCCAGAACATGCGCCCCTTGTGGCAGGCCGGAAATGGCGAGTCGTGGGCCGTCGGTATCCTCTGGGTCTTCGGATCGGCGCCGATGATCTTCAACAGCTTTCAAAGCGTGTTGCAGACGATCGAGGAGCGGTCGCCCACGACGTCGAAGGAAACGGTGGTGCGTATCTGCTTCGCCGTCGTCGGCGTCGCCGCGCTGTTCTATCTGCTGATCGTGGTTGCCGCGATCCAGGCGGCGCCGTGGATGCGCCTCGCCACCAGCGGGCTGCCCGCCGTCGATGCGCTGGCCGATCTGCCGGGCGCGCGCATCCTGACGGTCGCCTTGCTGATCGCGCTGATCGCTTCGCTGCTGAAGGCCTGGAACGCGGTGTTCATGACGAGCGTGCGCTTCCTGTTCGCGCAGTCCCGCGACGGCATGATCCCGCCGATCTTCGCCAATGTGAATCCGGCAACGGGGGCGCCGGGCAAAGCCGTGATCGCGGTTGCCCTGTTCAACTTCGTCGGCATGTTCCTGGGAAAGGGCCTGCTGGAGCCGATCGTCAACATTATGTCGGTCTGCGTCGCCTCGACCTTCGCGCTGATCTGCACGGCGACGCTGGTGATGCGGCGGCGCGATCCTGGGCATGACGGTTTTCGGCTCGCGGGCGGCACGCCGGTCGGGCTGATCGCCCTGGCGTCTGCGGTCGCCATGATCGTCTTCGCGCTGGTCCAGCCCGCCGCGACGCAGGCCGCCAGTGCTTTCAAATGGGTGTTGCTGATCTCGTGGACCGTGCTCGGCCTCATTCTCTACCTCTCGCAAAACTCGAAATTGCCTGTGAACGGCCACATGGGAAGCAGTTCAGCGGCAGAACCCTGACCGCTCAAGACCAAGTCAGATTGTAATCCGCCACGAGCGTGTCGCTTCGGGCCGTGGTGACGTGCGTCCACAAAAGATGAAAACTAGAACCGATGGGGAGTTAGCATGACGTATCGTAAGACCTATGCCTCGGCGATCGCCTTGGCCGTGTGTGCCGTGTCGCCGGCCATCGCGCAGTCGGCACCAGAGCGCAGCGAAGCTCCCGCTGCGGACGCGCAGTCGGGCGACATCATCGTCACCGGCACGCGCCAGACCGGCATCACTGCCGCCGAAAGCGCGGCCCCGATCAAGCTGGTCGGCAAAGAGGCGATTTCGCACGTTGGCCAGCCCAACCTCAATCAGGTGCTGACCCAGCTTGTCCCTTCGTTCCGGACTGCCGCGTTCGGTTCCGACGCGGCGCAGTTGACGCTCAGTTCATCGTTGCGCGGGCTGAATCCCAATCACACGCTGGTGCTGGTGAACGGCAAGCGTCGCCACGGAACGGCCAACCTGCAGGTACAGGCAAGCGCCTCGCAAGGCGGCGCAGCGCCCGATCTGGACTATCTGACGCCCGCATCGGTCGATCACATCGAAGTGCTCGAGGACGGCGCGGCGGCGCAATATGGATCCGACGCGGTCGCCGGGGTGATCAACATCATCCTCAAAAGGCGCGCGGGCGGCGACATTTCGGTGACCGGGGGGCAGAATTACACCGGCGGGGGCCGCACCGTTTCGGGTAGCCTCAATTACGGGATCGAGGACGAGCGCGGCTATCTCAACTTCACCGCCTTTTATCGCGATAACGAAGCGACGCGCCGCGGCCTTCAGGACATCCGCGTCCTCGGCCCGAACGGCGAAACGCCCGCCAATCTCTATGGCGCGCTGTTGACGGACGTGCGGGGGGCGGTGAACTATCCGTTCGTCAATCCAGCCTATGGCCGAGCAAAGTCGCAGTTCGGCGTGCTGTCGTTCAATGCGGGCCACGACCTGACCGATGGCATCGAACTGTACAGCTTCGGTACGGTGGGCTTCCGAAACGCCAAGTCACGGGCCAATTACCGCACGCCGAACGTCGCGATCGCCCAAGCCAACAACACCTATACCGGGCCGGTCGGGACCGACCAGTATAATGCGATCGTCGCGGCCGATCCCTCGCGCATCTTCGCGCGGAACGGGTTCGCGCCGATCCTGTCCTTCCGCGAAGTGGATACCGCCATCACCGGCGGCCTGCGCGGCACCTTGGCCGGATGGCGCTGGGATCTCAGCACCACCTATGGCGAGGACCGGATTCGCTCCTATACGCTGAATTCGGTCAATGCTGACCTGTTCGGCGAGTTCCGCAATCGTCAGACGGACTTCTATAACGGTGCGTTCAGCGCGAGCGAATGGACGAATAACCTCGACGTCTCGCGCGACTTCGGCGAGATGGCGACAATGTCGGTCGGTGCCGAGTATCGCGAAAACACCTATGACCTGACCGCGGGCGAGCCGAACTCCTATTACAAGAGCGGCGCGCAATCCTTCCCGGGCTTCAGCCCGCGTACCGCGCAGGATCGCGGACGGCATAACTACGCATTTTACGGGGATCTGGCACTGACCCCTGTCGAGGGGCTTAAGCTGGATGGTGCAGTCCGGTATGAGGACTATTCGGACTTCGGCAGCACGACCAATTGGAAGATCACGGGTCGCTACGACTTCTCGCCGCAGTTCGCCGTTCGCGGCACGGCATCGACCGGCTTCCGCGCGCCGACTCTGGCCGAACAATATTACACGCAGGTCGGCGTCGGGCCGGGGATCGCCATCGTGCAGCTGTCGGCCAACTCGGCCGCCTCAAAGATCCTGGGCATCAACGACCTGAAGCCGGAAAAGTCGAGGAGCTTCTCGGCCGGCTTCGTGCTGCGTCCGGTGCCCAGCCTGACGGTCACGATCGATGCGTATCAGATCGAACTGCGTGACCGGATCGTGGGGACCGCGTTCATCTTCTCAAAGAACACGGCCAATCCCAACGACCTGATCCTGCGATCGATCACGACTGCGGGCCTCGGTATCGACGTGGTTCCGCTCATCGCCGCGTCGACCTTCATCAACGGGCCGACCACCCGTACGCGGGGCGTCGATGTGACCGCCAGTTACAACACCGACCTTGGCGATTTCGGGCGTGCCAGCTTCACCCTTTCGGGAGCGTACAACAAGACCGAGATCACGCGCGGAACGCCGACGCCAGCTCCGCTCGCGGCCTATGGTGCGACGCTGACCGATGCGCAGTCGGATAGCTTCCTGACTACGGTCAATCCCGAGCTGAAGGTCATTGCAGGGATCAATTGGAACCTGGGCGACCTGTCGCTGACCGCGCGGGAAACTTATTTCAGTAAGTCGAAGGCGGTTCTGAACGGCGGCGCGCTGACTCCGACCGAGATTCATGCGGCTGCGATAACCGACCTGGAGCTCGGCTATAAGTTGACGCCGAAGATCAAGCTGGCGATCGGCGCGCAGAACCTGTTCGATATCAAACCGGACAGGGTCGCGCTTGGGCCCAACGGTCTGTCGGATGGCGGCGCAGTAATCGGTGCGCCGCTGACCTACGGACCTTACGGCATTGATGGCGGCTATTACTACGCGCGCGTCGACGTGAGCTTCTGAGTCTTTCGTCCGCCCGGCCTCGCGCTTTCGCGGCGCGATGCCGGGCATCTTTTTTGCAAAAATCACATGACCATGTTGCATGAAGGTGCTTCATCGGTTTGCAGCAATTCTATACGCTTGTTATTAGCTCCGGGCGCTCGGTAAGATAAAATTCTACGAAATTGAGAACAGTGCGCGATTATCGTCGCGGATTTGGCGTTCGCCTGTAATCGAGTGATGCGATGGTCGAGGTGGATATCTAACCGCGGTCGCGATGAATGCTTCGGGCCCGTCTCAAGGTCGTCAATGAACGAAATATATTAAGGGATAGGATCGTGACGGCTGCACCCAGGATCGAACCGCACAAGATCAAGCAACGCTACGCGCAGGAGCGGGACAAACGGATGGCGGCGGCTGGGCGCGGGTATCGGCTCGCGAAAGACTTTCACGATGCAGTGATGAAGGATCTGTGGACCAAGGACGCGGTCGCGCGCGATGCGCTGAACGAAGAGTTGGACGTGCTGGTTGTCGGCGGCGGCATGTCGGGCATCATGACGGCCGGGCGGCTGGTGCGGCATGGCATCACCAATCTGCGCCTGATCGAACGCGGCGGCGATTTTGGCGGGACCTGGTATTGGAACCGCTATCCCGGTGCCGCCTGCGACACCGAATCCTATATCTACATGCCGTTGCTGGACGAGACCGGCTATATCCCCTCGCGCAAATATGCCGGCCAGCCGGAGTTGCAGGGCTATCTCAAGCAGCTCGCCGATCAGTTCGGAGTGACCCCGCGCACGCTGTTCAATACCAAGGCGGACAGCTTCGTCTGGGACGAGGCGAGCCAGCGCTGGATCGTCAAGACAGACGAGGGTGACACGTTCCGCGCGCGCTTCATCGCGCTGTGCGCCGGTAGCCTGTCGCAGCCCAAGCTGCCTGCAATCGAGGGAATCGAGAGCTTCAAGGGCAAGATCTTCCTGAATTCGCGCTGGGATTATGACTATACCGGCGGTTCGGCCGCCGATCCCCAGCTCACCAAATTGCGCGACAAGCGCGTTGCGATCGTCGGTACGGGCTGTTCGGCGGTCCAGGCCGTGCCGCACCTCGCCGAAGGGGCGCAGCTGTTGTACGTGTTTCAACGCACGCCATCGATGGTCAACTTCCGCGGCAACGGCCCGACCGATGCGGACTGGGCTAAGTCGCTCGAGCCCGGCTGGCAAAAGGCACGAATGGACAATTTCGAGGATTGTCTGTTCAAGCCGCGCGACGTGGCGCAGGATCTGGTCGCGGATGGCTGGACCGCAATGGCGCGCTCGATGACCGATTTCGACGCTGCCAAGGCCATTCTGGGCGAGACGGTCGAGGATATCGCACAACTGCTGGAAGTCGCCGACTTCATGACGATGGACGAGTATCATCGCCGCATCGACGGCATCGTGGCGGACCCCGCGACGGCCGAGGCGCTCAAGGCCTACTACAACGTCAACTGCAAGCGGCCAACCTTTCACGACGAGTATCTGCCGGCGTTCAACAAGCCGAATGTGCAGTTGATCGACGTGTCGGACGGCGGGGTCGAGCGTATCACCGCGGAGGGGATCGTCGCGGGCGGCGAAACCTATCCAGTCGATTGCATCATCTTCGCGACCGGGTTTGAAGCCTTTTCGTTGACCTATGTGACCGGCGAATACAGCGTCACCGGGGCCGGCGGGCAGACGCTTGAGGACAAATGGTCGAACAACTTCAAGACGCTACATGGCGTGACGACGCACGGCTTCCCCAACATGGTGCTGGTCGGTCACATGCGTGACGGTGGCGGCAGCACCAATGCGAACTTCCCGCTGACGCATCAGGCGACCTATGCTGCCGCGCTGATCAAGAAAGTGATGGACAGTGGCGCGGCGAGCTTCGACGTCAAGGAGGAAGCCGAACGAGGCTGGCGTGAAACGATGCGCGCCAAGGCACCGCCGATCCACGACTTTCTGGCCGAATGCACGCCGGGGTATCTGAACAACGAAGGGGTGGTTGACGACAAGGCGCTACGCCTCAGCATCTATGGCGGCGGATCGATCGAATATGCGGAGATTCTGAAGGATTGGCGCGAAGGCGACGGCGTCGAGCGCGACATGGAATTGCGTCCCGGGCAGCCCTGATGACCGGGTGGGAACGGCAATAGGCCGCGGGACCGGCGGAAGACCGGACGGCGGATCGGGCAGTGGCGCGGCGTCAGCCTGCCCTGCCCCTGTTTTGGAGGTACGGATGCTCGAGACGCGCACCAAGAGCTGGACGCAGCGCGCTGCCCCCCTGATGCCGAGCAATGCGGCTTGTGTCGCGGCACTGGGCACGCAGCGCTTTCACATCGCCTTTCGCGAATACCTCCTGTCGGTATGCGGCGCGGACTATTTCGCGCTTTATCATGCCGCCGAAGATGAATTGCATGACATTTCGGCCGGCGGGGTAGGCCAGGGCGATGTCGCGCCGAAACAGGCGCGGCTCTACGCCAATGGCGGTTTCTGGCGGCACGATCCCTGGCTCGCGCCGCTATGGCAGCTGGAACCGACCGGACGCCCGACGATCGCGCATATGAGCATCGATCGCATCGAACATGCCGAAACGCGCGAGCGCATCTATCGACCCTACCTGGTACGTGAACGCGTGGTGATCAGCGCGCGGACATCCGGCCCAGCGGTTGCGATCAGCCTGATGCGGACTGAGCGCAAGGGGCCGTTCTCGACCGAAGATCTGGCGGCGCTCGACCATATGGCGGATGACATCGTCGCGCTGGCGAGCAAGCACGTCACGCTCGAGAAAGTCGTTGCCGAGCCGCTGCAGGCGCTCACCTCGCTGCCGACCATTAAGGCCTGTCTGGCGAGAACCGCGCCGATGCTGACACGGCGCGAGGCGGAGGTCTGCGCGGGTGTACTGTATGGGATGACGTCGATGGGCATCGCGCTGGAACTCGGCATCACCGAGGAAAGCGCGATGACCTATCGCAAGCGGTCGTACAATCGCCTGAAGATCGGCAGCCAGCGCGAACTGCTGCTCTGGTATCTCGATCGCTGGTCGCGCGACCGAGTGGAAGCGGACCGCCTTAGCTGACTGTCAGCCCTGATAGGGACCGATGATCGAGATAGCGCAGACATTCTGTGACGGCTGCCCGCCCAGATTGTGTGTCAGGCCCAGGGTCGGTGACCTCAGCTGACGCTCGCCCGCACGGCCCTGTAGTTGCAGATACATCTCGTACAGCATGCGGATGCCACTTGCCCCGATCGGGTGCCCGAAGCATTTGAGGCCGCCATCGATCTGCGCCGGCAGCTTGCCATCGGCGTCATAGAAGCCGTCGAGCACGTCACGGATCGCGCCGCCTTCGCCCGACAGGAACAGATCCTCGGTCGTGACCAGCTCGGTGATCGAGAAACAGTCATGCACCTCAATCATTCCAATCTGTTCGCGCGGGACCGTAACGCCGGCTTCGGCATAGGCGCGCTTGGCGGCAAGCCGGGTCGTTTCGACGTAGCTGCCGTCCCAGGCGTTGCCGTGCATCTCCCACCCGTTCGAGGTGGCGACTTGCAGCGCCTTGAACGTAACGAGGTCGGTCTTGCCCAGAGCCTTGGCGACCTCCGGTGTCGTGACGATGCACGCCGCCGCGCCGTCCGACACACCGCAGCAATCGAACAGGCCAAGCGGTTCGGCGACGATCGGTGCCTTCAGCACCTGTTCCTCGATGATCCGTTTGCGCAGATGCGCCTTGGGATTGAGCGCGCCATTGTCATGACTCTTGACCGAGACATGCGCGATCGCACGCTTGAGGTCGTCGCGATTGACCCCGTGCTTTGCCATATAGCCGCTGGCCAACTGCGCGAAGTTCGCCGGCGCGACGGCATTGGGATACCATTGCGGGATCAGCGTGCCGCTGGACGGCAGCGGTAGCCCGGCATAGCCTGTGTCCTTCAGCTTCTCGACTCCCAGCGCCAATGCAATGTCGCACGCGCCGGAAGCGACCGCGTACACCGCGCCACGGATCGCCTCTGATCCCCCGGCGCAGAAGTTTTCGACGCGTGTCACGCCGATGAACGGCAGGCGTAGCGCGATCGCCATCGGCGTACCGCCACGGCCGACCCCGACATCGTCCATGTGCGTTGAAAACCACGCGGCATCAATCTGGTCCGGCGTGATGCCGGCATCGCCCAGCGCCTCGGTGTAGGCTTCGACCATCAGGTCTTCCGCGCTTGCATCCCAGCGTTCGCCAAAGCGGCTGCATCCCATGCCCAGGATCGCAACCCGGTCCTTGATCCCCGTCGGCATCAGTCGGCTCCCTTCACCGTCGCGGCGACGGCCTTCCAGAAATAGCGGGTAAAGCCGCGCACCGGGTCCCGGTCCTTGACGCGGAACACCAGTTCCATCTCGGCCCCGGTTTCGATGTCGCCCGGGAACACGTCGGTGAATTCCATCAGGATTCGCCCGCCGCCCTCGAAATCCAGTTGTCCGTAGTGATGCGGCGGGGCGGGGTAGGCGGACAGGCGCTCGGCCGACCAGCTGACGATCGTCGCCTTGCGGTCGGCCATCGGATAGGGATCCTGCGTATCCAGTGCCGCCCCTTGCGGGTCATAGCTGAACCGAGACGGCGGATAGTGAACGCTGCCGGTGACGCGGCACTTGCCGCCGACCAGCGCCATGATCGCCTGACGATGGCGGTAGAACGTCGACAACGCGGTCTTCTTGTCCTGCTCACCGCGCATTCCCTTTTCCAGTTCCAGGACGCCGCGATAGGCGAGCAGGCGCGTGTAGTTCTGATCCTCGCGCCGTCGCGTCAGCCATTGGGCAAGGCCCCGGCGCGGCTTGAACCGGGCGATCCGGTCGGTCGTGCGAAACACCGTCGCTTGCGCGCCCGCACCGAATTCGACCATCAGCACGACCTGGTTGGGCTGGGCCTCGGCAAGGACACGGCCCAGCATCAGCAGGCCATGACCCGCACCGGTATCACCGATCTGCCCCGCCAGATTGTCCGCTACGGCCTCGGCACGGATCCCGACGGCCTTGGCGATCTGCGTGTCGACGCCATTCAACGTCGTGGGGAAGATGAACCGATCGACCGCTGCTGCCCCGATGCCGGCCTGTGCCAATGCGGCTCGTATCGCGCGGGGCGCGATCTTCGAGACGCCCTCATCCCGGATCCAACGCTCTTCCCAGCCATAGTCGACTTCGGCACCCGCTGCGCGAAAGTGATCGACGAAATCGACCGTAATGGTCGCTGTCGCGAGATGTTCGGCGAGGACGTCGTCCGTCCCGATGATGACCGCCGCCGCGCCGTCGCCAAAGTCGAGCTCCGCACTGCTGGCCGGTCGCGCCTGACGCAGGTCGGAGGCGACGA
Source organism: Sphingobium sp. FW305-3-2-15-F-TSA7 (assembly GCF_058787155.1). Lineage (NCBI taxonomy): Bacteria > Pseudomonadati > Pseudomonadota > Alphaproteobacteria > Sphingomonadales > Sphingobiaceae > Sphingobium > Sphingobium sp. FW305-3-2-15-F-TSA7. The sequence goes on from NZ_JBYSZM010000009.1 coordinate 18,565, forward strand.
CGAGCGCGCGCCCGCTCTCGGCACGACAGCGCAGCACGGCCTGATCGATCGCGCTCAGCGCTGCGCGGCGGCTGCCGGTCACGTCGCCGGCATGTATGGCTTCATCAAGGTCGAGCGCGGCCGCGAGGATGCCGGCATTAAGCCGATCGGCGAAGGGCAGGGTCGTGGATGCGAGATAGATGCTGGTCAGGTCGGGACGCGCGTGCGTGACTGGCAAGCTGTCGCGCGCGGCGGCGACGGCCATCGTGATCGCATCCTCGTCCCAGCAGGCGAGCGAACGGGTGCCGACCGCTTTCAAACCCGGCGCGTACCAGGCGTTGGCGGCATGAATCGCCTGCCGGCTGAGCCGCAGCAAGGGGACGTAGGCGCCATAGCCGACGATACCGACGGTCATCGTAAACTCCCCGATCGTTCGAATGCGCTGGACAGGAAGGCGCCGATCGCGGCGATGGCGTCGCGGGCTTGCGGCAGTTCCTGCGCGAATTGCTGGAAGACGTGAATCATGCCGGGCCAGACCGTAAGCGCGGCTTCGACACCTGCCTTCGCGGCGCTGGCCGCCAGCGTATCGGCATCACTCAACAGGATCTCGTTGTCACCGACCTGGATGAGCATGGGCGGAAAACCGTGCAGGTCGGCGTTGATCGGTGAGGTGAGGGGGCCTGCCGCATCCACTTCGCCCACATAGCCTTGCGCCAGATTGACGAGCATTTTCCGGCGATGAATGGGATCGGCAGTCTTGCGCGTCTCGTAGCTGGCGCCGCTCATCGTCAGGTCCAGCCACGGCGATAGCAGGACAAGCGCGGCGGGCAGGAGCGAACCACGGTCACGCAGCGCCTGGGTTACGGCAAGCACGAGGTTGCCGCCGGCGGAATCGCCAACCAGACACGTCGTGTGCAAATCGACGCCACGGGCTTCGAGCGCCGTACAGACCGCAAGGATCGCCTCGATCTGCGCTGGGTAGCGATGCTCGGGTGCCAGCGGGTAGTCGATCACCAGGGCGGTGGCATTGCTCGCTTTCGCGATCCGCTCGATGAGGTCGCCATGCGACCGGAACGACCCGATCTGAAAGCCGCCGCCATGAAGATAGATGAACAGGCGCGCATCGTCGGATCGACACTCGCCGACCCATTGGACGGAGATGCCATCGAGCACATCTGCTCGAGTCGGGGCTGTGGGGGCAGGAAAGAGGCCATCCCAGTCTTCCCGCATCTGCTTGACCGGTGTGTCGCGATTCCAGCCACCATAGACAGCGAGGACCCTGGCCGCCACCTGCTCGACGGCGCTCATGACATGCCGGCTTGCAAGGCTTCGTCCCACGCGAGATCGACGAAGGTTTCGAGCACCGGCGCAACCTTCTCGGCGCGTTCCGCCGACGCGGTACCGCGCAGCGCGCGCCCCTTGATGCCGTGAATGATCGCCGCGAAGCGATAGAGATTATAGGCCAAATGGAATTGCAGGTGCGGAATGGCCGTGCGCCCCGTCCGCTCGCAATAGGCGGCGACATAGTCGGCCTCGCTCGGAATGTCCGCGGCCGCGAGATCGAAGCCCTTGATCCCGCCGCCCTCGATGCCCGGGGCTACGCGGTACATCATCATGTGGAAGGCGAAATCCGTGATGGGGTGGCCGAGCGTCGACAGCTCCCAATCGAGGATCGCGGCGACCGCCGGCGGATCGGCATCGAAGATGAGGTTATGACTGCGAAAGTCGCCATGCACGATCGCGACTTCATCGTCGTCCGGTATATTGGCGGTCAGCCATTCGCCCAGACGATCCATCCGGGGATAGCGACCTGCGTCAGGATCCGCCTCATATTGCCGCTTCCAACGGCTGATCTGCCGGCTCAGATAACCGCCCGGTTTGCCATAGTCGCCCAGACCAACGCGCACTGGATCGATACGATGCAGCTTGGCGAGCGTGGCATTCATCGCGTCGAAATATTGTGCACGGTCGGCGCGTGGCACGTCGGGCAGGTCGGCCTGAACATGAATCGCGCCCGGCACGAAATCCATGATGAAAAATGCGCGGCCGATGATGGTGTCGTCGTTGCAAAAGACACGCACCGTCGGGACGGGCACGTCACTGTCGCCCAGCGCCTTAAGCACCTTATATTCGCGATCGATCGCGTGCGCGCCGGCGATCAGCGGACCGGGCGGCTTGGTCCGCATCACATAGGCACGGTCGCCGACTGACAGCTTGTATGTCGGGTTCGACTGGCCGCCGGCGAACCGGTCGATCTCGATTCTCGTGTCGATGCCCTCGATATGGTGCGACAACCAATCGGTCAGGCGATCCCTGTCGATCACGCCGTTGGCGCGGTCTGCCATTGCTTGGGTCATTCGCGCTTGTCGCCTGCTTCTCTCGCGCGTGCTGTCCCCCCGTGCGGAACAGGCGCGCGGGCCGCGCGCAACTGCTGGAACCGCAGGACGTGCGTTTCGGACGATCCGAACTGCGCCTCAATGGCGACGGCGCGCTTGAAGAGCTGGCCGATCGCCAGTTCGTCGGTAACCCCCATGCCGCCATGCAATTGTACAGCAGCCTGCGCAACGCGATGCGAGGCGCGACCAACAAATGCCTTGGCCGCCGAAATGACGAGCGCCCGGTCGCCATCCCTGGAATCGAGCGCATCTGCCGCCCGGAAGACCTGTGCCGCAGATAGTTCGATCGCGACCAGCATGTCGGCGATTTGGTGCTGTAGGACCTGGAAGCCTGCGAGCGCCGCGCCGAATTGCTTGCGCGCATCCAGGTGCGCGCTCGTTTCGGCCAGTAGACGCCGCATCAGGCCGACCGCCTCGGCGCAGATCGCGACCGTGGCATGCGCTTGGGCTTCGTCGATGGCGGTCTGGGCATGCTCCCCGCTCAGCAGCAGCGCGTCGCCGTCGAGCACGACATCTTCGAACTCGATGTCTGCCGCGCGGCGACCGTCGATTGTTCGATAGTCGCGACGGGTCATGCCTGCTGCTTTCGTCGCGACCAGGAAAACGGCGCGGCCCTGCGTCGTCGTGCGGGCGATGACGAGCAGGCGATGCGCCCAAGGCGTCGCCATCACGACTGCGGCGCGCCCGCGCAAGCGCCATCCGGCCCCATCGTGCGGCGCTGCGCTGATATCATCGCGGTCCGCGCGCGTCACGGCGAGGCGAAGCTCGCCCGCTATTATCGATGCGATCAGGTCGGCAGCAGCGGCCTTATCGGAATGCCGGAGCAGCCGACCGGCCAGGATCACCGTCTCAAGATAGGGTTCGACGACGAGCGCGTGTCCGAACGCTTCCATGATCGGGATCTGGTCCAGTGCTCGCCCGCCATAGCCGCCTTGCGCTTCGCTGAACCCCATGCCCATCAGGCCCAGTTCATTGGCCATCTTGTGCCAGATATTGGCAGACATACCGGGATCGCATGCGATGATCGCGCGGCGCGAGTCGTCGCCATAGTCCTTGCGAAGGAACCCCGCGATCGCATTCCGGAAATCGAGCTGGTCGTGCGTGAGATCCAATATCGCGTCCTTCATGCCTCGTTCGATACCGGTTGCAACTGCGCCCGACACGTCCCCACGGCGGGGACGTCACCGCGCGCGAAACAAGGGTAACATCGTGCCCTGACAAGCCTGCGGGAGCGCGCGATTGGGCACGAACGACCATATCGTTGAACAGCAAGAAGCCGGCATGACGAATTTTCGTGCGATGGTCCGCGCCTTCCTGGCCGCGGAACTCACCCCCGACCTCGCCAACGCGCCCCGTACCAGCCAGCTGATCAGTGCCGAGCCGCAGCAGCGATGGCACCGAATTCTCGCACGGCGTTGCTGGGCGGTGCCGAGCTGGCCAGTCGAATTTGGCGGTACGGGTTGGAGCGTGAACGAGCGTGCGATCTTTCGGCAGGAACTGGACGCCGCCAACGCCCCGCCCTTGAGCCCGTTCCTGGAAATGCTTGGGCCGGTCCTGTACAGGTTCGGCACGGCGGAGCAGGTCGAACGCCATCTCGCGCCGTTGCGCGACGGGGCGGTGCTTTGGTGCCAGGGATTTTCCGAACCCGGTGCCGGGTCGGACCTCGCCGCGCTCGCGACGCGGGCAGTGCGGGACGGCGCCGATTATGTCGTCAACGGGCAGAAGATTTGGACGACCAATGCGCATTGGGCCGACTGGATGTTTGCGCTGGTCCGCACGAGCAGTGAGGGGCGCCTTCAGGCCGGAATCAGCTTCCTGTTGATCGACATGCGCTCGCCCGGCATCGAGATTCGCCCGATCCACTCGATCGACGGTCTGCACCATCTCAATGAAGTGTTCCTGACCGATGTTCGGGTCCCGATCGCCAATCTGGTCGGACAAGAGGGCGAGGGCTGGGCCATCGCCAAGTTCCTGCTGGAGCATGAACGCAGCGGCAGCGTCGGTTCGCCCGCGACCCTCGGCAAGCAGATCGCGCAAGTTCGCCGGATCCTCGACACCGAACTCGACGCGAGCGATCCCGAACAGCGCGATGCGCGAAACGCGATCGATTTCGCTCTGTGCGAAGCGGAGATCAAGCTACAGGGCCTGGACGCGCTCGAGCGGCGGCAAGCGGTGCTGGCGGTGCGCGGGGCCGCACATCCCATGAATGCATCGATCATGAAGCTGCTGCTTACCGAGCTTCAGCAGCAAATCGCCGAGCTTGGCGTGCGAGCGTTGCGCGAGGATGCGTTACGTGACCAGTCCGGTCTGCTGGAGGCGGATCGCCTCGATCAGACGCAGGGGGCGGCGGACGGACCGCAGGTCATGCTCAACTATCTGTTCGGGCGGGCGTTCACCATCTTGGGCGGTTCTAGCGAAGTGCAGCGCAGCCTGATTTTCCGTGGCCGCGCTGCCTCCTTTTGGGCGCCATGAGCCATGCTGCCTAATCCCTGCAGACGCTTTGTGAGCGTAAGAACTTCCGGCGCTGGAGGCGGCAGTTGTTGCCAGGTCGGTTCGCCCTATGCGGTGAAGACCGAGGCGGACGACGCAAACGCGACCGGCGAGGGTGGCAAGGATCGCAAGGGAGGCCGATGACCATTGCCCTATACGATGCGGCGGCGGTTCATCGCCTGCTCGATTACCCCGGATGCATCGCTGCGATGCGTGACGCGATGCGCGCGCTCTCGCAAAGCGGTGACGCGCAGCCGCTGCGCCAGATCCTTCGCATTTCGGACCAGATGCTGTTCGGACTGATGCCAGGCAGTTTGCGCACGATCGACAGTTTCGGTGCGAAGCTGGTCAGCGTCGCGGGTGATCCGGCGCGGCCGGGACGATCGCGACATCGCGGTGTCGTCGCGCTGTTTTCGGGGGACCAGGGAAAGATCGAATGTGTCGCCGATGCCGAGGCGGTGACGGAAATCCGCACCGCCTGCGCCACGGCGGCGGCGACTGATGCGCTCGCCCGCGCCGACGCGGAGACGCTGGCCGTGTTCGGCACCGGCACCCAGGCCGATGCGCACGTCAGGGCGCTGGGCCAAGTGCGCAACTTTCGGCGGGTTCTGATCTGGGGCCGATCGCCGGCCGCTGCCGAGGTGCTCGCGTCGCGGCTGTCGTCCGACCTGGGGCTGTCGATCGAAGCGGAGCCGGACGGACAGCGCGCGGCGCGCGCTGCGGATGTCATTTGCACGGTCAGCGGGTCGGTCGAACCGATCCTGTTCGGCAACTGGGTGCGCGCCGGTACGCACGTCAATCTTGTCGGTTCAAGCTATCTTGGTCCGGTCGAAGTGGACAGCGCACTGGTCGTCGCGGCGCGGTATATTGCGGACTATCGCCCAGGCGCGCTCGCACAAGCTTCGGAATTGCAGGCCGCGCAGGAGGCGGGGCTGCTGTCCGACGCGCATATCGCGGGCGAGATCGGCGAGGTGTTGGCCGGCACGATCGCCGGTCGCGAACGGGCTGATCAGATCACGCTCTACAAGTCGCTCGGCCATGTCGTGCAGGATCTGGCGGCGGTGGCGTATCTGCATGGACAGAGCTTGAAGCTCGCGGGTGACGCGCGTTGAGCAACCGCAAATTTTGCAGGCAATGATGGCGAACGCATACGATCTTTCCCTAAACGCGTTCACGAACGCCGCGCAGCGCATCCGGGGACTGGCGATCCGCACGCCGCTGCTGCGGCTGCAGGTGGACAGCCAGCATCCGATCTATCTGAAGCTTGAAAGCCTGCAACCCATCGGGTCGTTCAAGATTCGGTGTGCCGCGAACGCCCTGCTGGCTCGCCGGCACGCGGTCCAAGGCCTAGTCTCGACGGCGAGCGCCGGCAATTTTGCACAGGGTCTGGCTTATGCGGGCCGCCAGCTTGGCATTGCAATCCGCACCTTCGTTCCGGAAACGGCAGCCGGCAGCAAGCTGGACGCGCTTGAGCGGCTCGGCGCGACGGTCAAGCGCATTCCGTACGCCGAATGGTGGGCGATGATGGCGCAGCCGCCGGCCGACCCATCTTTCATCCATCCCGCCGCCGCGCCCGAGGTGCTTGCCGGCAACGGCACAATCGGCCTGGAAATCCTGGAAGACTTGCCGGAGGTCGAGACGGTACTGGCCCCCTATGGCGGGGGCGGGCTTTCCGTGGGGATCGCCGCAGCGCTGCGGGCCGCCGGTTCGAGAGCGAGCACGATCGCCAGCGAGAGCGAAGCCGGTGCGCCGCTGCTTGCCGCCTTCGAAGCCGGCGAGCCAGTGCGGATCGACTTCAATGACACCACCTTCGTTACCGGCATGGGCGGCCCAGAAGTGCTACCCGTCATGTGGCCGCTCGCCTGCGACTATATGGCCGGTTCGCAACAGGTCACGTTACGGCAGGTAGCTGATGCGATCGACCTGCTGGCCCGGCGCCATCACGTCATCGTCGAGGGTGCAGGCGCTGCGCCCGTCGCTGCGGCGATCGCGACCCCCCGCGAAGGCGCGACCGTTTGCGTCCTATCGGGCGGCCATCTAGACCCCCAGCATCTGACGACGATTCTACAGGGCGGGGTGCCCTGATCGGCGGCTTGCTCACTCCTGTCTTCGAAATGACAGGTGGCTGTTCTCGCATCTGTTGTTGGCCCAGCGTCCCACCTCCTGCTTCTGCGATTGCCTAGTTCGTTCATCGCCGCACTATTGCTGCGCAGGCTGGTTTAAGTCGCTCTGGAGCGATTCTCACGAACTGAGTTGAAGGAGCGGAACGGGCTATACGGCGTGCAGGGACGGGACATTCCGTTGCCATATCGTGCGCCCATTAACGGATGTTGCAGTTGGTTTGACGGGGTGCAATTATATACGGAAAGACGTATTAAACGTAAAAATACGTTTTTCCGTATAAGTCCACCTTGCTATGGAAATGCATCAGATCATTGCTTCTTGCTTGCTGATGGCCGTTTTTGTTTTTGTTTGATCAGCGAATTTGGCTTGCGTCCCAGCCCAATCTTCTTCGCAAAAGCGCTCCTTGCCTCAGCGTAGGAGGGGGCAACCATCGGGTAATCGGCTTTGAGCCCAAATCGCTCTCTGTATTCCTCAGGGGTAAGCCCGTTGGTTGAGAGATGGCGCTTCAAGGTCCTGTAGGGCTTGCCATCCAGCATCGAGATGATGTGATCCTTGGAGGCAAGGGACTTCCTGACTGAAACGGCAGGGGTGAATTCGGGCCGAGACTCAGTGGCAGCCTCACCTGATGACGTCACACCTGTAAGGTCAACGACTGCCCCATGCATGGCTTTGAGGGCCGCTGGAACGTCATCAGCGTCTACTCTCGTATTCGGATTGCTCAGCCATGCCATGACAAGCTCAGCAGCTAATTCGACGGGGCTAAACCCCTCATCAACGTCAACGATCATGATCAGTACTCCAGAGCAGCGCGCTATGCCTGCATCCATAGAGGCCTGCTTGCAAGCTCTAGAGGGTCAAGCTGTCGTGTATGTCTGGATGGGTGAAGTCCTGGAAGAATCCTGAAGTGCTGATTCCAGCCGATTTACAGTGATCGATCTTGAATAATCACGAGCAATTGTGAAGAAAAGTAGCACCAGTGCCGAGACGTTTTGCGTCGCGCTCGTTGCCGTGCGGTCCCGTGAGCGAAACCCCGCTGCCGGGAAAATCACACAGCTCCAAGCCGACCCAACGATCGACATGCACGCTGCGATGCAAATCTATCTGGAATGGATGAGCTGATGGATACGCGCTCGCCGGGCAAGCGCTTTATCGACAGCTTCGCCGAAGAAATGGGTCGCTGGTCAGCGGACGTCTGCGCTGCGAGCGTCACGCTGATATTCGGTCTGCTGCCCGCGTGCCTCATCAGATAGCATCGGCAGCAACGTGCCGTGCAAAGGGCTCGCTAGTCGAGCAGCCCAACGCCCGCGATCTGTGCTCAGTAGGCACTGTGTTCGTATCGCAAGATACGCGAATCCGCTCAACCGCTTCACTCTTAGCCCGCGGGACCCGCTCAAATACAATAGCGATGGTTTCTTGACGATCTATCTGCAGAACCGGTCGCCGGGCCGGGACACAGAAGCGAACTGGCTTCCCACGCCCAAGGGTTTCGTTCCGATACTGCGGATGTTCCAACCGCGCGTAGCGGCGCCCTCGGTGATCGCCGGAAGCTGGCAGCCGCCTGCAATCGTGCGGCACGTCCCGTCGAAACTCCCGCCGGACGCGGCGGGCCTTCGAAAGTGAGGTGGCAGACGTCCGGCAGCGGTCCTGCAATGCCTGCTCAGCCTGGTGGCAAACTTGCGGCGCCCGCATCGCGCAGAAAGACCGTCAGGTCGTTCGCGGGCGAGACGGCGGGCACCTGATACAGCATGTCTCCCACAAAGCCGCGATGATAGGTGCCGTGATTGACGACATGCAGGAGGATTTCCTCGCGCGTCATTGCGCCCGGGGTGCCGTCGACGAACTGGAAATGGACAATTTCGCGGAGCGCCGATTGCGTTAATCCATCGGCATAGGACACATACCAGCGGTCCATTGCCTGAACCGCCTCCCACAAGTCCATCAGCTCGGGCGGATGCTCTGCATTGCGCGCGGTGTAGCCGTGAGGACGGCCCTCAAGATGGGCCCGGAAGATATCGTCCACGACATAGACATGGTTCAATGTGTGGACGATGTTCCCGAACCGCGTTGGCCGCGGGCGCGTGGCCTCGCCCTCGGGCAGCGCGATAACCGTTTGGAAGGCAATATTATTTGCCCACGCCTTGTAGCGTGTCAGCAAGCGCACGCTGGCGCTCGCGGCTCCGTCTGTTGCGCTTTGAGCGTGGTGGGGCGGGCATAAGCGAGTCATCGGGATGCGCGCGCGTCGAGCTTCGCCGCGACTTCCGCGATTGCCTCGACAATCGCCATCGGTTTGTCGATCTCGATATTGTGGCTCGATCCTTCGATTACGCGCTGGGTGCCTATGCGCGAGAGGTGGGCGGTCGCCTGGTGAAAATAGATGCCCACGGCCTGGTTCATTTCCTCGAGCCGATCGCGCCTGTCATAATCGCCATGCGTCAGGACGATGAGGGGCTTGCTGCCGAAAATCCCGGGTCTGAACAGGGCCGCATAGACGGGATCTCCTGCCGGGTCGCCATAGACGCTGTAGAGGATCTCCGACGCTTGCGCGCGCTGATAGCCCGGCATCACCTGGATGCGTTGCCGTTCGGCGGCGATCAGCGGGCCGAGTTGGGGGCGGACGGGGTCCGAACAGCGGCGATAGGTCGTCGAAGCAGGATCCATCACCGTCTCGTCGCCGAGACGCGCGCATTCGCGGTAGCGATCGAGCAGCCAGCCGAGCCAGGCCTTGTCGAGCAGTTCGCTTCTCGCAACCAGCAGCCGGTCATATCTTGCCGCGAGAAAAGCCCGCCCCCGTTCGGACTGCCGTTCCTCGGCAGGGTCGATGAGCACGAGTCCGGCGACGTCCTCGGGATAGAGCGCGGCATAGAGTTTCGCGTTGAATCCGCCGAGCGAGTGGCCGACGAGGATCAGCGGCTTCGGTAATTTCGCTGCGGCGATCAGGGCATGCATGTCCTCGACGATGGCCGCGGGCGTGCGCGGAAGCATCGCGGGATCGCTATAGCCGAGACCCGCGCGGTCATAGGCACAGGCGCGGAGATTTTCCGCGACCTTCGGCTGCACCAGTGCCCAGATCACCGACCAGTCGCTGCCCCCGGCATCGAACAGGACCGTTCGGTTGCCCGATCCCATGCAATGGAGGTTGAGTACCCGGCCGCCGATATCGACCCGGTCGTGGGGGATGACGAACTGGCGAGCCATATCGTCGGAGAGAGGCGGGGCTTCATCCGCCGCTGCCGAAACGGGTGGCAAGCCGGCAAGCATGAAAATACCGAAAGACCGCAGTGCCGTTTTCCAAAATCTGTCTCGGCTTGCTCCCATCGACTTGTGCCCTTGTCCGTTGCCGGCCCAAAGGGTCGCCGATGGTCGTTCGCTCGAACAGTGGCTTATCGGTCAATTCCAATGGCGTTTTCGCCAAATATTGGCGAATTAGCCTCTAAACTTGTCATTCTGGACACTGGTCACAGGTGGTGAGCGCCGTAAGAAGCCGGAGGAGACACGCCGATGCTGGCAACGACGATACTCGCGCTCGACGGCGCGCTCGCGTCGAGTGTGACACTCACGATCGACGTTCTCGCAATGGCAAATCGAAGCTGTGCTACCCTTGGGCGGCCGCCCGCGTTCGACGTCCGCCTTGCCGGGTCGGGGGCCGCGCTGTTCCGGCCATTTCTCGCCTTTCCCGAAGCGCGGCATGAAACGCCATCGCTGTTCATCATCCCGGCACAGGGCTTTTCGAAAGCGACGTCCTACAGGGACCGGCTTGCGGCCGCCGATGCGGAGAAGGCTCGCGAGTGGGTCCGCACGGCAGCGTGTGCCGGAGCGGAGATCGCGAGTTCCTGCACGGGAACGCTGCTGCTTGCGAATAGCGGTCTGCTCGACCAACGGCATGCAACGACAGCCTGGTGGCTCGCGCCGGACTTTCGCGAGATGTTTCCGGACGTTCTGCTCAACAGCGAAGACTTGGTGGTGACCGACGGAGCATTCACGACGGCGGGCGCTGCGATGGCGCAGATGGATCTGATGGTCGGCATCGTCGCAAGGCACGCGGGTGCCGAAATCGCCCAGGCCTGCGCGCGCACGATGGTACTCGACGAGCGGCGTTCCCAGGTCCCCTATATGGCGATCGGCCTGCTTGCCGCGGCGAATGAGAGTGTCGCTCGCGCCGCTGCGTGGGCCCGGCCGCGCCTTCATGACGAACTGACCGTGCGCGAACTCGCCGCCGCCGTGGGGCAAAGTTCGCGAACTTTTGCGCGCCGGGTCCATGGCGCGACAGGACTATCGCCGATCCAGTTCCTGCAGCAGCTCAGGGTGGAGCGGGCGGTCGAGCTTCTGGAAACCACTGCGCTGCCTTTCGAGGAAGTCGCTTTCCGCGTAGGCTATCGCGATCCCTCGACATTGCGGCTTGTCATTCGCAAGCGTCTGGGCGTGGGCCCCCGCGAGCTGCGAACGCGCGCGGGGCCCGTCAAACCCTCACCTTTCCCCGCCTGGCGTCGCGGGTGACCTTGCAGGCCGATTGGCGAATTCGGCCCGGAATTTGTCCATTGCGATGCTGGTATCCTCGCCTGGCGCCGCCATCGTGAGCGGCGAGGAGGAACTGATGAGCGAGCGATCCGGATCCCGCGATCTTGTGGGCAGCTGTCTCTGCGGCGCCGTCACCTATTCCGCCCGCGGCCGGCCCGACCGCGCCTATGCGTGCCATTGCCGCGACTGCCAGAAGCGCAGCGGTAGCGCCTTTGCGATCATGTTGCCCGTTGCGATGGCCAGCTTTCATATCGAAGGTGAAACCTTTGTCGTCGATCGGCAGGAAGCGAACGGTGTCGCCGCGAAACTGCATCTCTGCGGCCGCTGCTTTACGCGGCTCTATACGATCAATCCCATCTGGGGCGGTCTTGCCGTCCTGCGTGCGGGCACTTTGGCCGACACATTCGAGGTCCGCCCCGCCTTTCATATCTGGACGCAAAGTCGGCAGCCTTGGTTCGCGCTGCCCTCCGATGTACCGCATTTCGAAACCCAGCCGGCATCGCCCGAAGAATGGCGGGCGTTGCTCGGCTGACAGGGCAGGATAGCGGCGCGTGTAAAACGGTCCAAACGGCGCTAGCGAATGCCGATTGCGCTCGAAATGGCGAGGGCGGATGCCGGCGATGCGGACTCGGTAAAAAGAAGTGGTTTTTGACCGCAGACGCCTGCGCCGGTGTCAGGGTTGGACAACGGCTTGTCTGCGGGCTGTGGGCGAAATGACGTTTGATCGGCGCGCGATGTTGAAAACCGGCCTGGGGTTTTCCTATCTTCAGGCCGCATCCCACACGGATGCTCACATCCTCACTTGGCATGGAGATGACGATGTCCAATCACATGAACTATCTCAGGCGCGAGCATGCCCGCCTCGACGCTGAACTCGCCCGGATCGCGCGAGAGCGATGCCCGGACGAAATCCTGGTCGCGCGGCTCAAGAAGTTGAAGCTGGCAGTAAAGGACCAGATGTCCGCGTATCGCGACATCGGCGGCAGCCGGGCCGCCTGATGGCAGCGGCGAAGCCAGTACGGCTTCGCCGCTTTCTGCCACACCATATCTTGAATCAATCGGTCGGACGTCCATCTGGGCGCCGATCAACAGGGGAGATCATTGGACCCGCCCATGACGACGACCGTCACCAACGCACCCGACGCCGCCGCGTCCGAACCCCGGTCCTTCGAGGCCGACGTCGCGAAATTGCTGCACCTGATGGTGCACTCGGTCTATTCGGACAAGGACGTCTTCCTGCGCGAGCTCGTCTCGAACGCCGCCGACGCGGCGGAGAAGCTGCGCTACGAAGGATTGAGCGACCCGGCGTTGCTCGGCGACGACGGCCAGCCACGCATCACCGTCACTCTCGATCCGGAGCAGCGCCGGCTGACCATCGAGGACAACGGTATCGGCATGAGCGAGGCAGAACTCGGCGAGGCGCTGGGCACGATCGCACGCTCGGGAACCAAGGCGTTCATGGAGCGGGTCGCCGGTTCCAAGGATGCCGAGGGCAGCCAGCTCATCGGCCAGTTCGGCGTGGGCTTCTATTCGGCCTTCATGGTCGCCGATCGGGTCGAGGTCACCTCGCGCCGCGCGGGAGCAGACAGTGCCGCGACCTGGTCGTCCGACGGCCTTGGCACCTATACGATCCAGCCCGCCGACCTCGCCGACGCGCCGGCGCGGGGCACCCGCGTCGTGCTCCAACTAAAGGAGGATGCCGTCGGCTACACCGATCGCTTCACCGTGGAGCGCACGATCAAGGCGCAGTCGGGCCATGTGCCGGTGCCGATCCTGTTGAGAGAGAAGCCGGACGCCGAGCCCCAGCAGGTCGCCGACGGCGCCGCGCTCTGGACCAAGCCGAAGTCCGAGATCAGCGCGGAGGATTACAGGGATTTCTATCGCACCGCGGCCGGCCAGTTCGACGAGCCCGCTCTGACCCTCCATTACCGCGCCGAAGGCCGGCACGAATATACCGTCCTCGCGTTCATTCCGGGCATGAAGCCGTTCAACCTGTTCGACCCCGATCGAGCCGGGCGGATGAAGCTCTATGTCCGCCGGGTATTCATTACCGACGAAGCGCAACTCCTGCCGCGCTATCTCCGCTTCGTGCGCGGACTGGTCGATTCCAGCGACCTGCCGCTCAATGTCTCGCGGGAGATGATTCAGGAGAGTCCGACGCTCGCGGCGATTCAGAAAGGCGTGGCGAACCGGGTGCTGGGCGAGCTTGAGAAGCTCTCAACGAGCGATGCCGATGCGTATCTGAAGATCTGGGACAATTTCGGCGCCGTGCTGAAGGAAGGCCTTTACGAGGATCCCGGCCGGCGCGAGGCGCTGCTCGGCCTTGCGCGCTTCCGCAGTTCCGCAGTTCCGGGCGAGTGGCGCTCGCTCAAGGATTATGCGGCTGGGCTCAAGGAAAACCAGACCGCAATCTATTATGCCACCGGCCCCGATCTGGACCGGCTGGCATCCTCGCCGCAGCTGGAGGGGTTCCGGGCCCGGGGCATAGAGGTGCTGTTGCTGACGGACCAGGTCGATAGTTTCTGGGCCGGGGCCGGAGCCGAATATGAAGGCAAGCCGTTCAGGTCGGTCATGCAGGGCCAGGCCGATCTGCAACTGATCCCCCTGGCCGAGGGGGAGAAAGCGCCAGCGGCCGCCTCCGAGACTCTGGAGGCCACCATTGCCTATCTCAAGAGCGTGCTCGGCGACGCGGTCTCCGATGTGCGTGCATCCCAGCGGTTGACCGAAAGCCCGGTCTGCCTGGTCGCATCCGACAATGCGATGGACCGCCAGCTCGAAAAGCTGCTGGCGAGTGCGGGACAACTCGGCACTGTCTCCAAGCCGGTCCTCGAGATCAATCCGCGGCACCCGCTGATCGTGCGGCTGGGCGAGGGTGGGGATGAGCGGGCCGCGCTGCGCGAGGATGTCGCCCACCTGTTGCTCGATGAGGCGCGCATCGCGGATGGAGAGCTGCCCGCCGATCCGCGCGCCTTTTCCGCGCGGCTGGCGCGCATATTGGAACGCGGGCTGGACTGAGGAATGGTCCGGCCTGTCCGGTCGGGGAGGGATGAATGATGCGGAATGCGGCATTTGCACTGGCGGCATTGCTCGGCGCTACCACGCTAGTGCCCGCCTGCGAGAGACTGGGCGGCAGCAACGAAGCGCAGAACGGCGTTGCGCTAGCCGCCTCCGGCGAGCCTGTACCGCTCGACCGCCTGAGCGTGGCGCCGTTGGTCCGCCGGGTCTCGCCTGCGGTGGTCAATATCGCGGTCGCCCATCCATCGCCCTATGCGCAGAACCCGTTGCTGCGCGATCCATATTTCCGCCGCTTCATGGGGGTGCCGGACAATGCGGTTCAGCCACGGCTCTCCGCCGGATCGGGCGTGATCGTCGATGCCGCGCGTGGGCTGGTCCTCACCAACAATCATGTGGTCGGCGAAGGATTGGCGATCATCGTGGTCCTGCAGGACAAGCGTCAGTTCAAGGCGGAGTTGGTGGGGGTCAGTCCCGGAGCGGACCTGGCGGTGCTGCGCATTCCGCCCGAGCGACTGACCGCGGCGCCGCTGGCAACCGCCGACAATGCCCAGGTCGGCGATTATGTTGTCGCGATCGGCAACCCTTTCGGCCTTGGCCAGACGGTGACCGCAGGTATCGTCAGCGCCTTGGGGCGCGGACTGACTCCGGAAAGCGGCATGGGCCTGATCCAGACCGACGCGCCGATCAATCCCGGCAACTCGGGCGGGCCGCTGATCAACATGCGTGGTGAGGTGATCGGGATCAACACCGCGATCCTGGCACCGGGCGGAGAAGGCAATGTCGGCATCGGTTTTGCGGTCCCCGCCAGCGTGGTGCGCGCCGTACTGGCGCAAGCCGATCGCGCGATCTGAGCCGATCATGCGATTGACAAATCCAAGACCGATGGCAGGAGCTGCGCTGGACTGGCAGCCCTGATCGCACCGACCGGTAAAACATGGCTTTAGGGGCAATGGGGACCGCTCGCGCCCTATTTTGCTGGACAAGCCTCTCCTGAGCGAAGTTCGAAACGGTTGAAGCGCAGCTGCCTCAGCGCCTCTCTCTGCCTGTTGAATATGCGCATTTTCTTTTCAGATAATTGGCGCTGCGACCCAGGTCATCGCATCTTCAACTGCCGGCTTCGATATTGATGGGGGGCGCCAGCGGGTTGACGTCCTTCGCCTTGGGATCGCCTTTTTCGATCCGCTGTGTGGCATTGGTGGATGCGGTTCCGGAGGCGTCCCGATCCTCGTGATTGTCCTTGGCGGTTTTGGAAGCACTCTTTTCGGGCTCAGTTGCGCTGCGATCATTCATATCGGTCTCCATTGGTGCGCTGCCGGCCGGAGCGCCGGCAGCAACGCAATCATCGAGCCCCACCGTATCGGGCCGGAATCGCTCATGGCGGGGAAGCGTGTCATCAGCGTCGAACCAGCTGATGCGGCTGCGTGTCCAGATATGAAAACCTGGTGCTACGAGCCCGGGATCATCGAGCGTTGCGATCGCAAAATCGAGAGTTTCGGGCTGATGCTCGACGAGCATCGCGATCGGACTGCCGCAGTCGTGGCAGAACCAGCGCTCGCCAAAATTTGAGGAGGCCCGGTGCCTGGGCTCGCCGCGGAGCATGACGAAATCGCCGCGCGGGACGGTCGCGAAGGCCATGACGGGACTGCCGCTCGTGAGCTGGCAGATTCGGCAATGGCAATAGCCCGCGTCCGATGGCGGCGAAGCCAGGCGATAGCGGATCGCACCACAGGCACAGCCGCCTTCGAGGCCGGTCGCCGTTTCGGAGGGCTGCCGTGTCAGCGCACCGACCCGCGCCGGACCAGATTGACGATGCCGAGCAGCACCACCGCGCCGACGAAGGACGCGATCAGCGAACGCGCATCGAAACCGGCATTATTGATCGACCCGCCGCTAATGACGAGGCCGGCCAGGAATGCGCCGGCGATACCCACGACGATGTTGAGAAAAATGCCCTGCTGAGCGTCGGTCCGCATGACGATGCTCGCGAGCCAGCCAAGCACGCCGCCGACGGCAAGCCAGATGATCAGATTCATGAGATCCTCCCGGTATTTGTGGGTTATGCGATGGTCATGATACCGATGGCCGAGGTCATTGGTTCCATCCATGAGGCGACGATCGCCGTTCAGAGGAAATCGCGGCTGCGGATCCGTATGCCCCTTGCACCAGCTGCACATTGATCCACCTGGGGTCGGGGTATGCGGAGGCTGGGAGAAAGCTCTCCACCTCTTGCTGCAAACGGGTTCAAAAAGTCGCTATACCGTTGATCTGGATCAATGATTTCGGTGCTGCGCCGAGCTAGATGATTTGCGCCCATAGCCGGGGGGGAACCGGAAATGGAGACGCACCATGACAGAAGATGATGTGAGATATTTCCAGCGGCGGGCGCAGGAAGAGCGCCAGCGCGCCCAGGAGGCGGCAGACAAATGCGCCAAGCAGGCGCATCTTCGCATCGCCAACGAATATGAGCGGATCGCCCGCGAGGGAAATCCTGTCGAGCTGCGGGTGGTGGCGTAATGACAGATGTGACGCCGATCCGTGAAACTCGCGATGTGCTGATTATGCGTGCCAAGGAAGCGATGCGTCGTGCGGAAGCTGAACCATTGCCGCAGCGCGCCCGCGTCCATGTCCAGGCCGCCGAGACGTGGTTGAGGCTGGCTGCACGAAGGCCGAAAGGCGAGACTGCCAGAGCGTAAGCGGCCACCTCGAATGCGGCGCCGAATGTGCGCCGGAAACTTCCGGCCTCCTTGAGCGTATCGCCTGCCTCCCTCGATCTGTTTGCGCATACAGATCGAACTTGGCCCCGGATTGTCACGCGATCCGGGGCCTTTTTCGACACTGCAGGTAAAAGCGCCCAATCTTCGGGATCGGCGTCATTGCTGGCGACGCTCACCGACGATCCGCCGCAATGCTGCTGGTCTCGGAGGAGTGGTCGGCGGCGGCCGTACGATGAGCACTGGCCTCTTTTGACTGTCGGAATTCATGGCGGCCCTCGCGCGACCTCGCCAGACCTATGCTCATAAATAATTGTACATGTTGGATTTTACGTGCAAGTTCTCCTTTTGTTCTCGATCAAGAGGACAAGGAGAATATCATGTCCGCTGAAGGTGAAATCATCGTCATCGCCAATCTTGGCTGGGTCGCAGCCGGAAATGTTGACTCGCCCTCGGGCGCCGTCGGCACACAAACCCAGGTCACGCAAATCGCAGCCGCCTTCAACTCGCAGACTTCGGTGACGCAGGATGCCGATGTGACCGATCCGGAGATCGTGGTCATTGGGCAGCGCCTGAAGGACATCATGACCCAGGCCTATGTGAACATGGCACTCAGTTCGTCCTCCTCGACGAACCTTCCATGCATCGGCCTGACGAGCCATGGCGAGATTGCCGGTATCCTCTGGAACATGTGCTTCAACGCGACCAATGCCGATTTCGGACCCGGACGAGCGGGCGAAAACCTTATCAGTCCCGTCAATTCGACAGTCGTGGTCAATGTGAACGCGGCGTCCCTCAAGGGGTATGACGCCTTGAGCGGTGGCCTGGCCTATCTCGTCGCTCATGAGGTGGCTCACGCCCTCGTCTCGATGCAGGCCTATGACAAACTCATGTGGGAGAATTACATCGCCGGTCCCGGCGCAGGTCTTCCGCCGGCACAGCAGCGGGCCGAATATCCGAACAGCGTGCAGTTCACGCAGAATGAAGCCCGCGCCAATACCGTTGCGAACGCACTGGTTGCAATGTGGCTCCTGCCGCCCCTGTCGGTCGATCCGCTTCACGGTTATCAACCTTGTTCCCTGATATGATCGGGCACCCCGGGCCCCAAAAATGTGTGCCGGGGGTGTTTGAAAAACATGAGCGGTCGGGAGCGGTGGCATGAATCGGAGGCATTTCGCGGCCTGCGTCGCGGCGGTGGCAGGCGGTTCATCTGCCAATGCGGCTCCACCCCCGCCGCCGTCACCGACGGTCGTGCGGATCTCGCATCAACTGGCGGAAGCCTATGACCGGAGAGATGTGGGAAAATACCTGTCCTTGTTGTCACCCGAACTCGTCGTCTCGGTTGACGGCAAGATTGTTGCCTCAGGCAAGAGGGCATATTCCAGGCGCGTTGCTGAGGAATTTCCACGGCAGGTCGTGAGCTACATTGCTGACTCTGTCAGTTTCAACGTGATATTGCGGGCCGAAGCAGTCGATACGAGGGGATTGGGGTCAAGTAGCGGCAAGCCCCAGGACTGCTGCAAATGGGCGCGCATGGCCGCTTACAAAATTGGTAAGGACAATCTGATCCATTCCATTGAATTCGTGTCCGGCCAATCGGATTGGAAAGTAAAGCAAGGGCGATAGTAAACTCCTTTTCGCTGGCCGCGCGAGCCGCGTCGCGGACGCGCGATGTTCGAGAAACTGAAGGACGCCTATGTGAAGGCGCGCTACTCGAAACATTATCGCATCGCCGGGAGGAGCGTGCTCTGGCTTGGCGAGCGGGTCGAGGCGCTTGGGCAGATCGTACATACCATTTGCAGTGAACGGATCGCCGAGCTCGAAAAGGCGGCATCTTGAACATGTGTCTGCGTCGGCTGACCAATTGCGCGCATGTCAGCCTCTTACGTCCGGTGGCCCTGCATCGAAAAAGCTCAGCGCATAGGCGCGTTCGATCTGCTCGATCTCGTCGGCCTCGAGTGCCGCGAATTCGCGTGCGTGCGCGCGCTGCGAGAGCCGTCCGTCATTTTGCGCGAGAAAAGCACGAAGGAGCTCGACCTGGGCATTGGGCATGTCGATGATCTGCTGGACGCGCTCGTTGAACGCATCGAAAGCGACGAGGAACCGGATTTCGCCAGGCATGATCCGCTCGACGGTCTGCTCCACACAGGCATAGAGAAATTCGGTATGCGCGGTCGCATCGAAGAAGCGGTAGAAATCCGCGGTGTCGTTGAGCACCTCGACATTGCCCGCCGGTGTCGGCCGCCATTCGATCAGCGGCAGCAAGGGGGCTGAATAGGTTTCGAGCACGAGCCGGTAAGCATCCATCATCTGGTGGATGGCGACGCTGATTGGAAAGATCACTCCGGGCGGATTGAAGCGGGCGAGTGCGAGGGCATGATGGAACAGCCAGCGGTGCAGGCGTCCGTTCCCGTCGATATAGGGGTGGATATAGACGAAGCCGAACGCAATCGCCGCCGCGGCGGCGACAGGGTTCATGCCGCCGTCGATCGCGCGTGCGGTATAGGCGATCAGGCCGTCGAGCAGTGAGCGCAGATCCTCGGGCCGGGCACTGATATGATCGGGTACCGGCATGT
Organism: Sphingobium sp. FW305-3-2-15-F-TSA7; assembly: GCF_058787155.1. Taxonomy (NCBI): domain Bacteria; kingdom Pseudomonadati; phylum Pseudomonadota; class Alphaproteobacteria; order Sphingomonadales; family Sphingobiaceae; genus Sphingobium; species Sphingobium sp. FW305-3-2-15-F-TSA7. The sequence continues at coordinate 38,371 of NZ_JBYSZM010000009.1, forward strand.
TGGTGTCACGGTCATGCACGCCGACAAAGCCGCCTTCGTCGCGCAGTCCCAAGCGCACGAAACGGGCATCGCCGATGACCAGACGCTGTAGCCTGTCCAACTCCTCGATGGACAGCGGGCGTGTACCGGCCTGTGCGATCGCCTGTCCCCAGCGCGATGCGCGGGTGCCAGAAGGGCGTTCACCTTCGATCGCGAAGGAAGACTTGGAATCGTTCAAAAGGAGAAACGCGGCGGCTCGCGCCATGAGATCGGGGCGGACATGTCCGACAGCGGCGCGCGCTTCTTCTTCGAATGCCCGCTCACGATATGCGTCGATCGCGGCGGTGCGACGAACCATCGGGCAGAACAGGGGGGTGCCGGGCAGGTTGTCGGCGACCCTGTGCCGGGCCGATACCGTGCCAGTGGCGAGCGTGAGTTGGAGCATGGGATCCACAGCAAGGACAGCGCGGACCGTGCCGGCATCAGGTAGGTCGAGTCGTTGTCCGCCCAGCCATTCATAGAGAAACCAGATGCGCCGCGCATAGGCTCCGGTGGGGGTTGCGCGCACGATGTCGGAGATCGTTGCCGGCGCGGCCGTCCTGAACAAGGGGGCCAGGATCGACAGGTCGACGCCTTCGTAACGCAGCGCGAATGTGAGCTGTGCCGCCAGGCTCTGTTCGGGCGCGTGCCGCGGCGTCAACATATGCCATTCGTCATTCGAGACCGGATGATGGCGCCCGGCGATCGCGGCGAGACGCGCGGGAAGTGGTACGGCAAGATCGTAGCGGTGGATCAGCGCGGCATAGCCGGCAGGGATTCCGGGCTCGGGAAGCGGACGGGTGTGAAACTCGGTCAGCGGCTGTGAAATCCAGTCAAGCATGCCGATTCCTGTGAAAAGCTGTAAGGCGACCTTTGGCTGCTGTGTGAAAACAGGTCAGGTTTCGCGAATTATTATCACGGAATATGATTTTTGTGAAATTTTGTCTGCGGACGGGGTTGTTTCCAGGCATCGTGCGCTATGCGGACCGCCTGACAGCTCTTGAAGAAGCCTGCGCTATCGCCCCCGGCGCTTGTGCTCCCTCGATCTCGGTCAACTATCGCAGACCGTCCATCGGACTAGGCAGCATCCATCCGCTCATTCGCGCAAACGCAACTTCCATGAGTTTCATGAATCGGCGGGGATGGTCAAAGCTGATTCGAGAGCGACTCGCGCCACATCGCGGATTGTCGGAGCGGTTATGCCCGTCGACGATGATGGCAAGCGGCTTCTTGGTCGCCTCCTGCGCATCGAAAACGCCGCCGGTCGGATGGCCTTCATTCCGTTTTGATGATGACGCCGGGCCAGGATATCCGAACTCCCAAACCGGCCAGGTGCGCCGCACGTAAAGCTTTGCGGTCCGTCACCAGAGATTCTTTCCGTCGATCACGGCGACGGGCCAATCGGCAGCTTCGAAATCATCGATGAGGCGGGCGTTGAGCGCGATCCGGCGGGTCTGGCCATCCCATGATCCGTCGAGCTCGAACGCCGGGCTGTCGGCGTAGGTGTCGCAGCCGCAAGCACTGCAGAAATGATTGGCCACCTGCCTGGTGTTCCAGCGATAGATGCCATCGCTGTCGGCCTGCTTCACCGTGAACTTCTCGGGCGCGAAATAGGCAAAAAGATGCCCCCGCTTCGAACACAAGGAACAGGTGCATCGGGTCAGCTCTGCGGGAAGTTCGCCATCGACCTCGAGTATCGTGCGGGCACAATGGCATCGTGCGGTAATCGCCATGATCGCTCCTTTCCGTCAGACGGATCAGACGCCTCCAACGCAGCAGGGCGACCAACGCTCCCATCAGCGGGTCAGGCGAGGAATTCGCCGAGCAACCGCGCGATCAGGTCAGGCTGCTCCTCGGGAAAGAAGTGGCCGCCCGCAATCGCCTGCCCGCACACATCGTCGGCCCAGCGGCGCCATAAGCCCAGGGGGCCACCCGCGTCGTCGTACCAGCTCGCCAATCCACCGCGATCACTCCACAGCGCCATTAACGGGCAGGCGATGCGGCGCCCGGAAGTGAGGTCGGCACGATCGTTCACGCGGTCTATCCCGGCGGCCGCGCGGTATTCTTCGCAGATCGTGTGTATATGCGCCGGATCGCGGAGCGCTGCGACATAAGCCGCGCGTAGCCAGTCAGGGAATGTTTCCGGCGGCGATCCCCAATGCATCAGCGCGTTGTCGATCACCGCCTGGGGATCACCCGCGATCAAGCGTTCGGGAAGCGGCGCCGGCTGGGCGAGCAACGAGAACGGCCAGAACGATAATGCCAGACGCGCATCGGCGCGCTCCCACACTTCGGCGGTCGGCACGATGTCGAGCACCACCAATTTAGCGACCTTGGCCGGCGCGTCGAGCGCAGCGCGGTAAGCGACCCGCCCGCCGCGGTCATGTCCGACGATAGCGAATCTGTCATGGCCGAGCATGTGCATCATCACGGTCAGCGTGCGCGCGATCTCGCGCTTCGACATGGCGGCATGATCGTCGCTATCAGCCGGACAATCGCTACTGCCATAGCCTGGCAGATCGGGAACGATGACTTTGAAGTCGACCGCCAGCAACGGCGCGACCGCGTGCCACATAAGGCCCGTTTCGGGGAAACCGTGCAGAAGCAGCACGGCACTTCCCGACCCGCCTTGCCGGACGAAAACTGAACCGCGTTCGGTTGGTATGGAGCAGCCGTCGAAGTCGGCGATGCCGGGATCATCGATCGCAGACGGCTCCGCCGACACTATGAACGCGCCACGAGTTCGCGGATATATTCCTCGAGCGTCGTCTCGCCCCGAACCGGCTCCTCGTCATAATCGAAACCGCTGTCGAGGCTGACCGCGGTCATCCGCGCGTAGGAATTGGCGGCGGGTGCCGAGAAGCCGAACTTGCGATACGCTTCTTCCCACTCTCCACGCGCCGTCACGACAACCTCCACCGTGCGGCCGAGAGCATGCGAAAAAGCCTTGGCCACGTCGGCCGAGGAGTAGCGTTTGGGGCCTTCAAGATACCGAACACCGGCATCATCGACCGGCGACAGCAGCCGTTCTGCAGCTATCCTGCCCAGGTCGCGCGGCGCTGCCATCGGCAACGACAGATCGGCAGGATACATGGTCTGCAGTTTTCCGGTCTCGCGTACCGCATCGAGCTGCTCGTCCCAATTGCTCATATAATAGGGTGCGCGGTTGATCGCAGCTGGAATGGTCTGGCCGCGCAGGCCTTCCTCCAACTCCCATAGGACATTCAGGTCACCAATGCGCTCGCCCGATTGGGCCCCGGCGGTTGACTCCGCGACCACCTTGGTGAGGCCAGAACCTTCGAGCGCCGCGAGGATGTTGGCCACTGTTCGCCGCTCGACAACATCGGTATCCGTCTTCGTGTCGGCAGGTGGGTTGAGGAGGAAGGCACGGCGTCCGCGGCGGAATGCCGCTCGCAGCGACGATACGTCGTTCACGTCAGCTTCGACGATCTGGGCATTCTTTCCCCGCCAGGCGTCGGCATGGCGAGGATCGTGCGTAACGATCGCGACTTGCTGGCCACGCGCAATCAGCGTTTCGGCCACCGCCGATCCGACATGCCCGGTAGCGCCCATGACGACATGCATCGGCCTGCCTCCAATCTTCGGCGTCAACGAATGGAGGCGGATTGGTTTCCCTGCGTTGAGGGCAGGAGCCGACGCCCTTGGAATATCGGGTTGGAATGCCGCTCGCGATCGCACAGCTTGAGTGTGAGCTTATAGGCGTCCGCGGTTTGAGACCGGTCCGGCCGAAGACAGCAGAAACCACCTCGGAACTCTGCCGATGTCCATCAATCTGGCGGATTGTCCGATAATCCAAAAGTCTCCACGTCCTGGTTGGGATCTCGGGGGCCGACGTGGATCGGCCTCGACAGCCGAGGCTACAGGGTGTTTCCGACTGTCGCACAGTGCGTCGCGTCCAGAAACGCGGCAAGGCTCGTCCCGCCTGTGCCATTTGGCGGGCTGGAGCCGACGGCGATCCTCGTGATATAGCGTTGCGCCATATCGCCATGTCCGCGCCGAAATTCAGCGACCTGGTTCAATGCCGCATTATATGCCGATCTGAGTTCGGCCGAACCGTTGCGCGCGCGTTCACGCACGCATGAGCATCGTTCGACGTCCTCGACGAAGCGCCGATGCTCAACGGGCATGTAGCGCCTGAGCATCCGCAGATAATCCCGCGTATCACCGGCGTGATGCGCAATGCCGAGCACGGCATCCACGGCCTGGATCAATGAACTCTGACCCGCACTGCCGCCGACATATTCACGCGGTGTCGCCGAGACACCCTCATAGATGACGCCCGGCGATGGCCAGCCGGTCAGGAACGGGCGAACGCGGTGGTAGAAGATATGCGGATCACACCATTCTCCCATTCTGTGCAGCGCCGCGATTACCTGCTTCATTGCGGCTGCGATCGCGCCCAGAACGGCCGCCAGTTCACCGTCCTGCACTGTTCGGGACGCGATCGCGGCCATCCGGATCCGGTCGAGCAAAGGCGCGCCCGCCAGTTCGACACCCAAGGACGCGATGAAGAACCAGTCCTCATCCACGCCGCCGAGAAACTGGACCTGCATCCGCATATTTTCGGTCGACAGGGGACCTTGGGGATCGATGCGCTGCCAGTTGTGAAGCGCCATCGAGGCATAGTGGACGATCGGCGGCCGATCCATCGCCTCGGCCAGAGCGCAGAGCGGTCGGGCCAGCTGGTGCGGAATCACCAGGTCGGGCGCATCGCCGCCCCATACCCAGGCATTGGCGAAAACGCTCAGCAACAGCAGCGCGCGTTCACGCTCGGCCCGCGTTTCGAGCATGATGGGATCGCACGACGGCAATCGCTTGATCGCCGAACGGATCCGGCGTGATCTGATCGCCGCGGACAGGTCGGGGACGAGTGCTTCCCAGGCCGCATATCTTTCGTCGAGTCGTGCGAGAGGATCGCAGCCGGGCACGAAACCTGTCAATTTATCGATATCGTAAGCCACGAGCGGCTGTAGCGCTCCCGGCTCGGGCGCACTCGTTGCGACTGGATCAGCAGTGACCACGAGATTTCCCCTCATGACAGAGGCGCCGCGACCGACATAGTCGAAGCCGGTCTGGTTCTGTTGCCGGCGTGAAGCCCGATCGCTCCGGCCGTGCAGTCTGGAGCGACATTGGGGCTGATTGACGGCTGCGATTCACCATGCTCGTCCGACGGTGCTGAAACTGCATGGACTGTCGGTGCAAATCATCTACCCCACGCCATCCACCACACCCATAGCAGCAGAGCGACAAGCACACCCGTTCCGAGCCCGGCCGCGAATTGCTTCACGGGCAGCGTCGCCCGCGCCAATACCGATCCCACCGCAGCGCGAAGCCGCTCTTCACCATCGCGCAGGACAGGTCCATGCGACCGACGCTGCACCAGGCCGCGGTCCGATCACCTTTGCCGGAGCCATCCGACCGGCAGATCAGCGCCGGTCCACTGACGAGCACATGTCCTTCGCGCGATCGGCCCCGGGCACCGCCCAGGAGCCTGACCAGATGATCACGCGCCTCTTCGCCATTCGCCGACGGGCATGGATGACCGGGTCGGCATGCACCGTCGATCTCGCGCGCAGCGATACCCGCCAGGCGGATCTTCGGGCCTTCGGCGCACCAGATCGGCCCGTCGCCGTCCCAAACCCGGGTCGGGGTGCATGTGAAGGTCGATCCGACCGCCATATATGCCAGCATCGCCAATATCATTGTGTCCAGGCCCCTTCGTCCGGCCCGAACAACTGCATCACTTTGTCGGCGATCGCGACCCAAAAGCGTACGCCGTCGTGATCACTGGCATCAGTCAGCTCGGAAATCCGGCGCATGACATAGGTGCCGACGTCATCGCCGTGCATCTCCAGCAGTTTCGACGCGAACGCCCATTGCTCCTGCTCGGGCGTCACAAGAGCGCGCCTCAAGACGCTGTGGCGAGCTTTGGCCCTGAGCGGTCGGAATGCATTTTCTCTCCGTAGCATGCGCTCAGGGTTTCCGCCTGAAAGCCGAGACCAGCGTTGCGACGCTGCCGTTCGGGAGAGAGAAGGCGATTGGCAATGAGGAAGCGAGATGGATCATGAGGCGACTCCATCGTGTTGGTGCTGGTTCGCTGCAGGATAGCGCCGGCTTGCCGGCTTCATGCGCTACCGTGGCAGGGTGACCGCCAGCATGGCCCGCTTGCGCGCTCACCCAGCAAACTCTTCGTCAGGCTCGAACGCCCGATCGCGTTGCATGTGTTGCCCACTTGACGGCGGGCCCGCTGCTGGCGACTCTATTGGAGGTGAGAGACAAGCCGTGATTCTGGGTTCGGACCGCGCAATATGGTTGTCGCGCAACGTGGTGCCGCATGAGCCGGCGCTGCGCTTATGGCTACGTCGTTGGCGCGGCCACGGCATTGAAATCGACGATATCGTTCAGGAAACCTATGCGATTCTGGCGGCGAAGGAGTCGGTCTCCGACATTCGCGATACGCGATCCTATGTGTTTCAGACCGCACGGTCGATTATCCTGACGCAGACACGCCGTGCGCGGATCGTCTCGATTCAGGCGGTGGAAAATCTCGAGCGCCTGAAAGTCGCCTCGCAGGAGCCGAACCCGGAAGAGCAGGCGTCTCATCGCGATGGCCTCAGGCGTTTGGCCACCCAGATTGCGAACCTTCCGGATCTTGCCCGCCAGGCACTCACCCTGCGGATTATCAGCGGCCTCTCGCAGCGCGAGATCGGCGAGCGGATGAGTATTTCGGAGAATGCGGCGCAGAAACACATCTCCAAAGGCCTTCAATACCTGATGAAATATTTTGCCGAAGGCGGATATGAGGCTCCCGGCGCGTCTACAGAGGCGCAAGACCGGACCAATGAGGCAGATGAGCGGCACACGGGCAAATATGGAGATTGACGCGCAGGCCGCCGACTGGGCGACCCGCATCGATCTTGGCCCTTTGTCGCCGGCCGATAACGATGCGTTCAACGAATGGGCTGCCGCCAATGTGCTGCACCGCGGTGCCTATGCGCGCGCTGCCGCAATGCTCGAATATGCAAAGCGGGCAAAAGCGCTCGGTGACGATTATGATCCGGCCGAATTTCGCGAGGAAGAGGCGGCGCAGGAAGATGCCGTGCCGATCGATCGCCCGACGAAATTTTATGCTCGCCGAGGTTTTCTGGCCGGTGCTGCCTCGATGGCGGCGGCCGGCGTCGCGGTGGTACTGGGGTACGACACCCTGTTCAAATCGAGCGACTATCAAACCGCCACTGGCGAAATGAAACGCATCTTTCTGGACGATGGCTCGGTGCTGACTCTCAACACGGCGTCCCGGGCAAGGGTCGCGTTCAGCAAGGCCCAGCGCCGTGTCGAACTGATCGAAGGCGAGGCATTGTTCGACGTCGCCAAGGACGCGGCGCGCCCGTTCACAGTCACCGCCGGCCCAACCAGCGTGACCGCGGTCGGCACCAGCTTCACGGTGAGAAACCTTGCCGATGCAGCCGTCGGCATCATCGTGCGCGAAGGTGTCGTGAAGATCGGCGGCAGCGACGGGGGCGGGCGAACGATCCTGGCGAAGGCCAACACCCGCATCATCAAGCCGAGCGGAACGGCTGCGGAAGTGACGCGGCTCGATGAATCACAGGTGACGCAGCAACTTGCATGGGAAACCGGCATGTTATCGTTCGAATCCGTCCCGTTGAGCGAGGCGGTGGCAGAGTTTCGCCGCTACAGTGTGACCCAGATCGCGATACCCGACAGTGCCATCGCGAAGGAATCGGTAACCGGCCGTTTCGCCGCGAACGATCCGGAAGGCTTCGCGACTGCCGTGGCGACCAGTCTCGGCGTCCGTGCCGAAAAGCGCGATGGCCAGGTCTTCATCGAGCGCTGAGCGCAGTGTTTCAAATTTATTTCTAGCCCGAAGGCGACTTTCCGAAAACCGTACGTCTACCCTCCAAGGCCACGCGGCCGAACGATGGAGGGGGACTTATGAAACATCTCACGCGGAAGGCATTGTTGGCTGGCGTCGCGGTGCCGCTCGCGCTCCTTTTGCCTGCCACAGCGCAGGCCCAGACGCGCAACTTCAATGTGGCCGCCAAGGATGCGGCCAGATCGATACCGGAGTTCAGCCGCCAGGCCGGCGTCCAGATCATCGTGGCGGGTGGACAGCTTCGCGGTGTCATCACGCCGACGATACGCGGCCGCAAGGACGTGCGCGCGGCATTGCGGGAACTGCTGGCAGGAACCAATCTCGTCATCGCCAGCGACAACGGGAGCGTGATCACGCTTCGCGCCGGGGAAGGGGAAGCGGTCCCGCGGCCTTCCACGGTCGTAAGCGACACCGCGGACGCCGCCCAGGGTGACGACACGGACATCGTCGTCACCGCCACCCGGCGCGCCGAAACCGTGCAGAATGTGCCGATCAACATTGCTGCCGTCACCGGCGCTCAGATTGAGCGCGAAGGACTTCGGACATTGTCGGAAGCGACGCGGTCGGTGCCGGGCGTCAATGTCATCGATCAAGGCGGGCGCGGCGGTAGCCAGATCGTCGTTCGCGGCCTCAATGCCGAACCGCTCGTCAACAATGACAACAGCAATGACGGGGGCGGTACCGTCGCCACCTATCTTGGCGAAACACCTGTCTTCATCGAGCTCAAGCTCAACGACATGGAGCGGGTCGAAGTACTGCTGGGCCCGCAAGGGACGCTATATGGCGCGGGAACGCTCGGTGGGGCGATCCGCTACGTGCCGCGGCGGCCGAAGTTCGACGCTCTTTCGCTCGAGGTGCGCGGCGATACCTATCGCTACGACGCGGCCGGAAGCATGAGCTTTGACGGAGGTCTGACGCTCAACCTGCCGATTACCAGCAATTTCGCGTTGCGCGCATCCGTCGACCGGCTCGATGATTCAGGCTTTATCGATCAGAATTATGTGCTCAAACAGCCCGGCGTTTCCCTGCCCAACGCCTTGAACAGCCCGGCAGCCATTGCGGCGAACTTCCGGCAGGTCAAAGACGTCAATTTCGAAAAGGCCTGGTCCGGTCGCGTCGCCGCGCGCTGGCAGCCGAGCAATGCCGTCGACCTCAATCTCACTTATTATTTCCAGTTCCAGGACGTTGGCGGCCGGCAGGCATCGTCAGCCCGGCTCGATCATCTGCCGGTCTCGATCGGTCGCTACGAGTCTGCGCTGCGCGTGCTCGAGCCCGCCAAGCGCGACAATCAGCTCATCGCCCTTGAAGGTACGTTCGACCTCGGCTTTGCCGAGCTCACATCGGCGACCAGCTATTCCAAATATTCGCAGCGGAGCCGGCGGGACCAGACCGACCTCGCGATCGAGCTTGGCTTTGGCTATGAACAGTTTCCCGCTCTTGTCGATTTCACCGATGAACGGGTCAAGGAAGAGCGGATCAACCAGGAAATCCGCCTGGTCTCGCGCGGCACCGGTCCATTCAGCTGGACCGTCGGCGGCTTCTACAACCACTTCAAACGGCGGGTCGAATATACCGAGTTCACGCCGGGCCTGCATGATTTCTTCGACTTCGACACCGGCGACGACGATCGTGATTTCCTGTCGGTCGACCGGGCAAAAAGATCGGAATATGCTTTCTTTGGCGAAGCCTCCTATCGGATCACCGACGCTTGGCAGCTCACGGTCGGCGGCCGTTACTTCAACTATGATCTGAAGATCGGATCCGCCTACGCGTTCCCGCCCTATCCCGCGGCTGGGCCGGCGCTGGTCTTCACGCCCGGTGGTCAGAAGGACGATGGCGTCCTCGGCAAAATCAACACATCCTATCGGTTCTCGCCGGACGCTCTGGCGTTTGCGACGATCAGCCAGGGTTATCGTGGCGGCAATTCCAACGCGGTGGCGCCATGTCCGGTGCCATTGACGCCGCAAACCTTTGTCTGCGGCCAGCCCAATGAACTGCTCTACAAGCCCGACAAGACGACCAACTACGAAGTCGGCGTCAAAACCCAATGGTTCGACCGGCGGCTGACCGTCAACGCATCCGTTTTCTACATCGATTGGAAGGATGTGCAGCTCGCCTCGTCCACTCAGGTCGGGGCCGTGGGAATTACCGTCAACGGCGAAGGCGCTTCGAGCAAGGGCGTCGAGCTTGGTATCGACGCGAAGCTGACGGACAAGCTCCGGTTCCAGGGTAGCTACGCCTATACCGACGCCCAGCTCGACGAGCGTTCGGTGGATCTCATTCGCACGATTGTCCCGCCGGGTTTCTCCGGCGTCTATGTCGATGGTGAGGCGGGTGACCGGCTGCCGGGATCACCCAGGCATCGCGCCAGCGCTACGCTGTCCTATCTGCAGCCGGTGAGCGACACTCTCGATCTCGACCTGGGTTGGAGCACAATCGTCTCCGGCAATGTGCTCAGCACCGCCGGCGCCCGCGGCGACAGCCTGACACTTCCAGCCTATTCGCTGAGCTTCGCGCGCATCGGTCTGGTCAATGCCAAAGACCGATGGTCGGTCACGCTCTACGCGGACAATGTCTTCAACGAATTCGTCGAGGTCAGTACGCGCGGCACGGCGCTCTACAATCAGAGCGTACCCGACATAAACGGCGATCCGGTCTATAATCGCCGGTTCTCGACGGGCGTCGCCGCGCCTCGCCGGGTCGGCTTGCGCTTCACCAAAACCTTCTGACCTAGCCATGAGCCGCATTGCGCGACCGACCCCGGAACCGGCGGTCGAACCCCGGGCGGAGGCGCCACACCGGATGAGACGTGTCGGTCGCGCATTGGCGGCTTTGATCGGGGGCGCCACCATTCTGGCGGCGGCTACCGGCCTGTTCGCCCCTTATGTCTATTCCGAACTGACGCCGTGGCGGAAGAGCTACGACCTGGTTTCCAAGGCACCGGCCAAACTGGCCAAAGGCCGGATGTTCGACAGCTATTTCGCGGTGGAGGATCTTGGCGCCGATACTTATGCGATCGGTGAACCGCGCTACTATCAGGCCAATTACGCCTATCTGATCGTCGGCCGGAAAAGGGCTCTGCTCTTCGACGCGGGATCTGGCACGCGCGACATGCGACCGGTGGTCGCATCCCTCACGTCGCTCCCGGTCACGGTGCTTCCGTCGCATCTACACTATGATCATCTGGCCGGCGCGAGCGTGTTCGAACGCCTGGCATTGCCCGATGAGCCGGGCATCCGCGCAGAAATGGCCGATGGGCGGTTCACCCCGGGGCGCTATGAATTTCTGGGCATGTTCGATGGCCTGAAAACGCCGTCGCTGCGTGTGTCGGAGTGGATCAAACCGGGGCAGGAGATCGACCTGGGCGGCCGATCGCTGACATTGCTCGCCACGCCCGGACACACACCCAATTCCGTCGCGCTGTACGACCAAAAAGCACGGCGCCTGTTCAGCGGCGACTTCATCTATCCGACGATGCTTTACGGCTTTTTGCCGGGAGCGAGCCTGTCCGCTTACAGGCAGACCGCATCGCGACTGAATGCCGAGCTGCCGCGCGATACGGTCATTTGGTCTGCGCATTGCTGTCGGCGTGGCGAAGGCTTTGCTGCGCCGTGGCTCACCATGCGCGACGTCGATGACCTCGCTTCGAGCCTGACGAGGATTCAGGACGAGCGGCCGGATTCAGTCGGTTTCTTTCCCCGCCGATTCCCGGTGAACGCCCAAATGGAATTTGCCGCGGGTTTCCCGTGGAACAATCGATGACCGAGCCGATGAACATGCACCGCCGTGCGCTCCTCAGGAACGGCGTAGCCACGATCGCTGCTACCGCCATTCCGTCGGCGTCGATGGCCGCTCCCCGGACCACAGGGAGCGGTGACGCCCGCGCCAACGCTGCTTTTACCGATCGGCTCCACGCGATGCGGGTGGCGACTGGCGTGACGGGCGCCTCCTTCGCCTATTGGGACGGTGCGACATTGCACACGGCCGTCTCCGGACTGCGCAACAGCGTGACCGGCGATCCAGTCACGCCCGATACGGTCATGCATGTCGGGTCGATCACCAAGCTGATGAACGCGGCGCTGCTGATGCAGCTGGTGGATGATGGGAAGATCGCGCTCGACGATCCAGTCCTGCATCATCTTCCGGACCTGCGCCTGCGCGACACCGATGCGCTGAAGAAAATCAATTGCGCGATGCTGGTCAATCATACCAGCGGCATCGATGGGGAATGGTTCCCCGAATATGGCCCGGACCAGGAGCGGATCCTCGATACCGTGATCCGCAGCGCGGATCTCGGCCAGCTCTTTTCGCCGGGCACGGAAACGTCCTACTGCAACGTTGCGACAGTGATTGCCGGCCACCTCACTCAGACGGTGCGCGCCAAGAGCTGGTACAGCCTGGTCAAATCCCGCCTCTATGAGCCGCTCGGCATGCGGCACGCATTGGTCGATCCCCTGGAACTGCCGCGCTTTCGCGTCAGCATCGGCGATCTGACCAATTCCGCGACAGGCAAGATGGTGCAGACCACGCGGCCTTTCCTCGCGCCGAGCTTTGCCCCGGCGGGATCGACTCAAATGACCAGCGCCGCCGATCTTGTGACATTCGCACGCGCGCTGATGGAGGGCGGTATCGGTCCGAACGGGGGGCGGATATTGTCCGGCGGATCGGCGCGACGCATGTTCCAGCCGACGGCGTCGTTCGTCCCGGTTGGCGGCATCGAGACCCGCGTCGGCCTTGGCTGGATGATCATGCCCGGCGGGCTCGTTGGCCATGGAGGAAGCGGTCCGGGCGTGCGGTCGAACCTGTTCGCGCATCCGGCGAGTGGCCGCGCCCTGGCCCTGCTCACCAATTGCGACAAAGGCGAGGCGCTAAGGGCCGCCTTCGTCGATCCGATCCTGCAATCCTGGACCGGCCTTTCCCCTGTAATGCCTCCACCGCGCAGGAGCGTCGCCGATCTGGAGCCTTATCTCGGGGTCTATGAGACCAATGCCGATCGCTACACGGTCGTCGCTCATGGCGGTCTGTTGAGCCTGCAGGTCCAGGACAAGCTCAGCACCTACGATAATAGCAACCAGGATGTGCCGCCGCGTATTTTCTATCCGCTCGGCGACGACAGTTTCGAGGAGGGCGCCGATAGGGTCGGCGGTCAGCCGCAAACGATCCGTTTCATCCGGCCGGGTGCCGGTGGGAAGATGCATTTCCTGTCGAGCGGCAATCGCCTGCTGGCGCGCATATCATGAAGGATACCAGCCGGCGCGCCTTCATTCGTGACACCCTGGCGCTCTGCGCGACAGCCGCCATCACAGTCCAGGCGTCAGCCCAGGACAAGGTCGCACCGGCGACGGGGCGGGACGACGCCGTGCGAAGAGTCCAGAAGGGGGCCCTGGTCGTGAACGGGCTCGATCCGTCCAGTCGCTCCGAAAGCTATCTCGACATGCTGGAAACGGGCGGAGTCGATTGCTGGCACCAGACTGTCGATGGCGATTTTGCAGGCTTTGCGTCGCTGCTGAGCTTTTGCGACGCGAACAAGGCCCGGATCGGTCGCGCGGGGACCGTCCGGGAAATCCGGGAGCTCCGTCGACAGAATAGGATCGCGCACATTGCCGGCTGGCAGTCCGCCGAAGCCCTGATCGTCGATGGCGAACCGACACCGACGAACCTGCGCGCCTATCATGAGCTCGGGCTACGCATCTGCGGCATCGCGTATAACGATGTCAACGAGTTCGGTGGGGGATGTTTTGATCCCGACATCGGTCTGACGCGCGCCGGTCACCGCCTGGTGGAAGAGATCCACAGGTCGCGTATCCTGCTCGATGTCGGCGGCCACACCAATGAGAAAACCTCCTTCGAGGCCATCGCGCTTTCCTCCGGCGTGCCGGTGATCTGCAGTCACACCAATCTCCGCGCGTTGAACGACAATCCGCGTTGCTCGACCGATCGCCTCCTCGAAGCCATCGCTGCGACCGGCGGCGTCATCGGCTTGTCGGCATTCAATGATTTCCACGCGCGCCGCGCGCAGGACCGTAATGTGCCGCGCACGCCCCAAATAGGCTTGGAGCGCCATCTCGACCAGTTCGATTATCTCAAGCGCCTGGTGGGTGCCGATCATATCGGGCTCGGCCCCGATTTTATCGAGGGACGCAATACACCCGGGTCCTTGTCCGCCAGCGATCGGGTCCTGATGGCGGCGGAAGCCTACAGTCAGGAGATGCCCTGGTTCTATGTGAAAGGCTTCGAAAATATCGGCGAATTGCCCAACGTCACGCGCGGCCTGATCCGGCGGGGCTGGTTGGAGGCTGACATACACAAGGTGCTCGGCGGCAATTGGCTGCGGGTCTACGAAACAGTCTGGGGAGCTTGAAAAATGGGTGTTGCGAACGCCACCGGGTCGAGTGGCGGGGCGGTGCCTGCCGGGCTGCCTCGTCGCCAGATATTCGCCGTCGCGTCGGGCAATGCGATCGAGTTTTACGATTTTGTCAGCTATGCCTATTTCGCGGCTCAGATCGGCCGAACCTTCTTTCCGTCCGACATTCCTGGGATCAGCTTGCTGGCGTCGCTCGCGACCTTCGGCGTGGGCTTTCTCGCCCGGCCGCTCGGCGCGCTGGTGCTGGGCCGGCTTGGTGATCGGGTCGGGCGCAAGCCGGCGATGCTCCTCTCCTTCGGCCTGATGGGGCTCGGCTCGGTCGGGCTGCCACTCATTCCTTCCTATGCCACGATTGGCGTCGCAGCGCCCATTCTCGCCGTCTTGTTCCGCCTCATTCAAGGCTTCGCGGTCGGCGGTGAGGTCGGGGCCAGCACGGCATTTCTGATGGAGGCAGCGCCTCCGTCCAGACGTGGCTTCTATGTCTCGTTGCAAGCGATGAGCGCAGATGCGGCGGCACTCGTCGCCGGCCTGGTCGGCGTCGCGCTGGCGAGCATGCTGGATGCGCCGGCACTGGATGCCTGGGGCTGGCGCGTGGCGCTGTTGCTGGGGGCGATCATCATCCCGGTCGCGCTGGTCTTGCGCCGGACACTGGTCGAGACGTTGCAGCGGTCTTCGGAGGAAGGCTCGCCGCCGACGATCGGTTCCTATCGCCGCATTGCCGTGGCCGGCATCGGCCTGATCGCTGCTGCGACCACCACTAACTACCTGCTCAAATATATGACGACCTACGCCAATTCGACGCTCGGCATGTCGGCCAAGGTTGCTTTCGGCGCGACAGCCATTGTCGGACTGTGCGGCGTCCTATGCGATCCGCTCGGTGGATGGCTGTCCGATCGATACGGACGAAAGCGGGTCATGTTGTTCCCCTGGATCGTGTTGGCCCTGCTGGTCTTTCCGTGCTTCTTCCTGATCGAACGGGAGCGAACGGCGGCGGCCCTCTATATCGGCTGCGCAAGCCTTGCCGCAATCTCGACATTGTCGACCTCCGTCTCCCTGGTCGCGATCACCGAGGCTTTGCCGCAACGCGTCAGGTCTGCGGCATTGGGCCTGATCTATGCCTTGGCGGTGTCGGTCTTCGGGGGCTCGGCCCAGTTTCTGGTCGCCTGGATCACGCGGATGACCGGCGATCCGCTGACACCTGCCTGGTATATGATCTGCGGGGTGGTCGTCGGCCTGATCGCAATTCGCGCGATGCCTGAAACCGCACCGATCAAGCTTGGTACCCTTGCGCCGAAGTCGAGAGGATAGTTCGCCATGAGCCGATGGACCACTCCCGTGTTGCTCGGCGCCCTGGCCATGTGCGCCCTGGGGTTCTGCATAAGGTGGTGGTGGGTGGAGACGCGCCCGCCCAGACCCGGTGAGGGCAAGAGCCTTTGGTCGCCGGTCGACACGGTGATCGGCTTCGTCACCAACTTCCTGGACACTCTCGGGATCGGGTCGTTCGCGACCAGTACCGTGTTGTTCAAGCTGAGCGGCCGTGTTGCCGACGAGCAGATACCCGGAACCCTCAATGTCGGGCATGCGCTGCCAACGATCGTCCAGGCATTGATCTTCATCACGATCGTAAGCGTCGACCCGATCACTCTCCTCGGCATGATCGGCGCAGCGGTAACCGGTGCCTGGACTGGCGTCGGCTTCGTCTCGCGACTGCCGCGCCGCGCAATCCAGATCGGCATGGGAAGCGCGCTGTTGATCGCCGCGGGGTTTGTCTTCGCGAGCCTCTTGCATTGGATGCCGGGCGGCGGCGAAGCACTCGGTCTCGACGGTGCGAGGCTGCTCGTCGCCATCGTCGTCAGCTTTTTCCTTGGGGCAATGATGATGCTGGGTATCGGGCTCTATGCCCCGTGCCTGATCCTGGTCAGCTTGCTCGGCATGAATCCGCTTGTCGCCTTTCCGATCATGATGGGCTCCTGCGCCTTTCTGATGCCGGTTGGCGGCGCGCGCTTCATCGTGACCGGACGCTATAATCTGCGCGCCTCGCTCGGGCTTGGTCTTGGTGGCGTCCCGGCCGTGCTGATCGCTGCCCTGGTGGTGAAGACATTGCCGATCGATTGGCTGCGCTGGATGGTCATGATCGTCGTCATCTATGCCGCCGCGACCATGCTCGCCTCCGCATGGCGCGGCCCCGCCGCCGCTCGAGGCGATGCGACACCGGCCTCCAGCTGATCCTGGCCTCATCCAGCATTTGAACCACACAGGAGCGGAAATGCGCGACTATCTGAAATTCTACATTGGCGGCGACTGGGTCGATCCGTTGGAGCCGCAATTCATCGACGTGATCGATCCGGCGACCGAAACGGCGTGCGGCCGGATCGCGAGCGGCGCGGCTGCCGATGTGGACAGGGCCGTAATGGCGGCTCGTGGAGCCTTTGCCGAATGGTCTCGCACCACGCGGGAAAATCGCCTTGAGCTCCTTGAGCGCATCGTCACGATCTATCGCCGCCGTGAGCCGGAGATCGCCGATGCGATCAGGGAGGAGATGGGCGCGCCGAACGCGCTGGCGCGATCGGGCCAGACGAAGAGCGGACTTTCCCATCTCGAGGCCGCGATCGAGGTGCTCAAGCGCTATGACTTTGAAGAGCAGCGCGGACCGACGCGGATCGTGAAGGAGCCGATCGGCGTCTGCGGCCTCATCACTCCCTGGAATTGGCCGATGAACCAGATCGCCTGCAAGGTCGCGCCTGCGCTCGCAACCGGTTGTACGATGGTGCTGAAGCCGTCCGAAATCGCGCCTTTCTCTGCCTGGCTGTTCGCCGAGATACTGGATGAGGCGGGCGTCCCGGCTGGTGTCTTCAACCTCGTAAATGGCGGCCCCGTTGCCGGCGCAGCACTCTCCTCCCATCCGGAGGTCGATATGGTTTCGTTCACCGGATCGACCCGCGCTGGCGTCGAAGTGGCGATTGCTGCCGCGCCCACCGTCAAGCGGGTGGCGCAGGAACTCGGTGGAAAATCGCCTTTTCTCATTCTTGAGGGCGCCGATTTCCCGAAAGCCGTCGCAGCATGCGTGCGGCATGTGATGCTCAATTCCGGGCAATCCTGCAATGCGCCGACGCGGATGATCGTCCCGACGGAAAGGATGGATGAGGTCGTCGCGTTGGTCGAACAGGCGGTCGGCACTATCGTTGTTGGCGATCCGCAGGGAGAGGCGACGATGGGGCCGGTCGTTTCGTCGGTCCAATGGAACCGGATTCAGGACCTTGTCGGACAGGGCATCGATGAAGGCGCGACACTGGTCTGTGGCGGTCTTGGCCGGCCGGACGGGCTCGATCGCGGCTATTATGTCCGGCCGACGGCATTCGCCCATGTGACGAGCGAGATGGCAATCGCGCGCCAGGAGATATTCGGCCCGGTCCTCTCCATCCTTAGCTTTCGTGACCTGGACCATGCCGTGACGATCGCGAACGACAGCGAATACGGGTTGGCGGCTTATCTCTGGGGGGAGGAGTGCGACCAGCTCCGCGAGACCGTCGCACGGCTGCGTGCAGGTCGCGTTGTTCTGAATGGCGCCGCCGGCGACATCATGGCCCCCTTCGGCGGATACAAGCGCAGTGGCAACGGTCGCGAGTGGGGCGAATTTGGCTTCGATGAGTATGTAGAAATCAAAGCAGTGCTGGGCGATGCGCCGAGTAAGTGACGAACGCCGCCGAGAGGCCCGCTCGCGATACGCTCGGGTGAAAGACCGCGGGAAGATCCATAGTGCGATCTTGCAACGGGCACCCTGGCGAGACCGACGCGGAAACTTCCAGTCGAATCTAGTTGCCGCAGGCAAGGGATGAAGTCGGACGTCATCGTCGTCGGAGGGGGCGTAATCGGTCTTGCCTGTGCGTTTGAGCTGCAGCGGCGTGGTCGCACTGTCATCCTCATGGACATGGATGAACCAGGCCGCGCTTGCTCCTATGGCAATGCTGGCATTATCGCGACATCCGAGATCTTTCCGCTCATCACTGCCCGGCGGGTGTTGTCTTTGCCGGGAATGCTGATCGACCAAGCCGCACCGGCCGCAATCCGCGCCTCCGCGTTCCCGAGCCTCTTGCCATGGCTTGCGCGCGCGGCTGCCACGCTTCTGCCATTGGCGCAGGACCGGATCATCAGCGGACTCGCCGCGCTCAATCGGCGTGCATTGCCGGCCTGGCGTGAATTGCTCGACTCCTGTGGCGGGCGGACATTGTTGGCCGAACGTGGCATGATCGAACTTATCCGCTGGCCGGCTTTGCCGGCCGCGTTTGCGGCCCGTTGCGAGCGACTCAAAGCAGCTGGGTTCCCGACTCAGATTCTTAACGCAGAGCAAGTGGCTGCCCTCGAACCACATCTCGCCGGAAAGGTGAGCGGCGGCCTGTTTCACGAGAATAGCGCGCATGTGCACGATCCCTATGAAGTCGCGGTCACTTTGCGCCGTGCATTCCAGGCCATGGGAGGCACGGTGATCAAAGATAAGGTCAATGCCATCGACGCTGCCGCGGATGGTTGCAGAATAGATGGTGCGGCCGCCTCCTATCGTGCGAAAAATGTTGTTGTCGCAGCGGGGCTGACATCAGGACATCTTCTCCGCCCACTGGGTGTTCAGGTGCCGCTTCAGGCGGAGCGCGGCTATCATATGATGCTGCGAAAGAGCGCCGGACTGCTGACTCGTCCCGTTACATTCCACCGCGAATCCTGTGTCGCTACCCCGATGTCGGGCGGTTTGCGCCTCGCGGGGACGGTCGAATTTGCCGCGGCGGACGCCCCACCGTCTTGGTCTCGCGCCCGGCACCTTGCCGCCTTTGCTCAGCATTATTTCACGAGCGTGTTACCAACCGAGGGAGACAGTATCTGGATGGGAAGCCGCCCCTCGTTGCCGGATTCGCTACCGGCGATCGGTTGCCTGCGCGGACAGTCCGCAATTGCTTATGCTTTCGGCCACCAGCATCTCGGTCTTACTCAGGCCGCGATTACCGCCAAGATGATCGCCGACCTGATTGGGTGTTCCGATCCCGGAATCGATATGGGCCAGTTTGGAGTCGAGAGGTTCGGCATCAGAGCGAGATAAGGGGCCGGCCGCATTGATCCTGGACGACCGGCCCCGCGCAATACTGATCCCATCGCAGCGCGAAGCCGCTCTTCACCATCGCGCAGGACAGGTCCATGCGACCGACGCTGCACCAGGCCGCGGTCCGATCGCCTTTGCCGGAGCCATCCGACCGGCAGATCAGTGCCGGTCCACTGACGAGAACATGCCCTTCGCGTGATCGGCTCCTGGGCCTTCGGCGCACCAGATCGGCCCGTCGCCGTCCCAAACCCGGGTCGGCGTGCATGTGAAGGTCGATCCGACCGCCATATATGCCAGCATCGCCAATATCATTGTGTCCAGGCCCCTTCGTCCGGCCCGAACAACTGCATCACTTTGTCGGCGATCGCGACCCAAAAGCGTACGCCGTCATGATCACCGGCGTCGGTCAGCTCAGAAATTCGGCGCATGACATGGGTGCCGACGTCATCGCCGTGCATCTCCAGCAGTTTCGACGCGAACGCCCACTGCTCCTGCTCGGGCGTCACGGAAGCACGCCTCGAGACGCGGTGGCGGGAACGCAATTGCCCATCATTTCCTCTCCGTAGCACGTGCTCAGGGTTTCCGCCTGAAGGCCCAGACAAGCGTAGCGACGCTGCCAATCAGGGTAGCGAGCGCAATGACCAATGGGGAATCGAGATAGATCATGAAGCGACTCCTTTCCGTGTTTATGTACTTGTTTTGTTCCATGTAGGACAGCCTGGAAGCCGTGGGCAGGATCCGATGGCAAGGCAGAAGCGCTACGATGTCCAGGCGGCGCGGATGATCGCTTTTTGCGCCTCACGTCAGCAGCGCGAGCTGTCGGCTCGGATCGTCGCTGCGATAAGCGCTGAATTTCGCGATCAATTTTTTCGTAAAGTAGGTCCGCCCAGGCCGATCGAATATGTGCCGCGGCAGGAGCAGATATTCGAGGACCTTGCGATCGCCTGGGCCCAGGCACACCACGAGGGTGAAATCGGGTTTCAGGCTGGCCTCGAAACGCACCCTCCAGTCCGGCCGGCCATGCTTGTTGGCGGCGTGCGGCGCGATGACGACGGAAATCCGCTGCCCGCCCTCAAGGATCAGCAACTCGCTGTCGGCTTCCACCCGGGCTTTGATCCCTCGCTTCCTGCACAGAGTTCGCAAGTCGGCCATGATGTCGGGATGCTCCCGGCGCCGGACGGAATTGAGTCTAAGATTGCGAAAATCCGAGGGTGGCACGTAGCCGATGCGCGCGTAAACATTTGACAGATTTCCGAAGCGCTTGTTGTAGGTCGTCAGCGCCGGGACGCTTTTGCTGCGCGTAATGATGGCCGTCGAGAGCCCGCCGCAGCGCTCCCAAAGGTCGACGAGCTTGGAGAGCAACGCCTCGTCGCTCTCGTGCTGGTAATATCTGCGCGCCGCTCTCACCCGCTGGGCTGCCGCGAATTGCCTGGGATCGATGATCGCCTCGAACGCGCCTTCGACGCGAATCCATGCATCCGGCCCGATGAACACCTGTTTGCTGGCCAGTTTGCTCGACGTCCTGCCGAACACGTTGTTGCCCATGTATTTTTCGTTCGAGATCACTTCATAGATCGAATCGCGGTCCCATCGGGAGAAGGGGCGGGGTGGGACGCCTTCCCGGTTAAGCTGGTCTGCTATCGCGCGCGGGCTTTTCCGGCCGTTGATATACATACGGTAGATGCGGCGCACGATGTCGATCTCGTGCTGCGGACCTGGCACAAGAATTACCCGGTCAGTCTGGAGACTCTTGTGCTCGCCCTTCTGGAGTATGAGGCGGGGGCGGCCCTCGCTGTCGATAACCAGTCGGCGCAGGCCATATCCCGCTATGCCGCCCTGTCGATAGCCTAGGCCGGCGAGACGACATTGGCCCACATAGACCTTGGTCGACAGCTCCCGGCTGAATTCAGCGGCCATCATCCGCTTGAGATGCTTGAGGATCATCGCGGTCAGGCTGCCGTCATTGTCGAACTGCTCTGCGCAATAATGCACCGCGATGCCCGCCTTCCGGCAGATGAATTCATAGTGGGCGCTTTCGTCGGTGTCCTGGAAGCGCCCCCAGCGGCTGATGTCATAGACCAGGATGGCCTGGAAATCGGCCTGTCGCGTCATCACGTCCTCAATCAGCCGTTGGAGTGAGTCGCGCTTATCGAATGAAAGGCCGCTGCGTCCTTCGTCAGCATAGGTTTCGACGATCTCGAAACCATGGCATGCGGCATAGACGGCGATCGCATCCGCTTGGTTGCGCGTCGAGTATCGCTGAAAATCGGTGGACATGCGCACATATTGCGCTGCGCGGACGAGCGGGCGCTGGAGTTCTGGATCCTCGGTAACGCCGCTGTGCATGGGCATCGTCGGTCCTTAGCCGACTGCTTTTGCCGGCCTGATATCTGTATATGAAATCCGTGATCCGGTCATTTCGGCTTTCGGTCGTTCGATCTCAAGCATGGCTCGTCGGCGTGTTCCGGCAGTTATCGGGCGTATCGGGCGCCGTACCTCGCGCATTTCGCTGTCGCCGAATGGCTGGGTTAGGGGACAGCGCCGGGCCGCTTGTCCGGGCGGTTCACAGCCGCCGCCAGGGCGCCGGTTTCTGCCGGATCCCGCCCGCGCTCTTGTCGGCTCGCGCCTGTGCCGCCATGATGGTCGGCGGACGCGGGCAGGCAATCGCGTCCCGGGATAATCCCGCCAGGCATCATTGACGCCCGTCCGGCACAGGACGGCCGGCCGCACTCCAGGGAGACCGCGGCAGCGCTTGGGACATGACGATACGCCGGCGTGACGCACCGGCGTGAGCGCATGGCCGCGCATGGTGCGCAGATGAGTTTCTTTTCCATGGGGCGCGTGGCCTTCGGCCGCACGGCATTCTCGTGACCGGCGTCGCCGGGCGTCGCGACCCGGCACTGGCCGCCGACCCCCTGGCGGCGCCGCCGGCCGGGGGAACCGCCTCCGCGGCCGCGGTGGAGCGGCTCTACCGCGACACCGCACCCATGCTCCGGCGCTTCTTCCGCAACCGATTGCCGGACCGCGAGGAGGCCGACGACATGGTGCAGGAGGTGTTCGTCCGTCTCACCCGGGGCGATGACGTCTCCCGCCTGCGCAATCCCGCCGCCTGGTTGCAGCGTGTCGCACGCAATCTCCTGTTCGACCGCGCGCGCTCCGGCGAGGCGCGCCAGGCGCCGTTGCGCGTGCCGCTCGACGAGGCGCAATTGCCCGCCATGGCGCCCGCACAGATGGCCGGTCTCGAGGCGCAGGACATGTTCCACCGTTATGAAATCGCGCTCGCCGCGCTTGGCGAACGCACCCGCGACGTGTTTCTGCTCCACCGTATCGACGAGCTGACCTATCGCGAGATCGCCGGCCGGCTTGGCATCACTGTCGCCACCGTGGAATATCACATGATGCGCGCCCTGGCGCATTTCGACCGCGC
The DNA here is from genome assembly GCF_058787155.1 of Sphingobium sp. FW305-3-2-15-F-TSA7. Lineage (NCBI taxonomy): Bacteria > Pseudomonadati > Pseudomonadota > Alphaproteobacteria > Sphingomonadales > Sphingobiaceae > Sphingobium > Sphingobium sp. FW305-3-2-15-F-TSA7. Next base: position 61,181 of record NZ_JBYSZM010000009.1, read on the forward strand.
GCTCGAGGACCGGTAGAACATACGCGATGACCAGCCCAGACGATCCCGCGACCGATCCGGCCGAAGCGCTTCGCGTGGAAGCGGCCGGTTGGTTCGCGCGCATGCGGCGCGACGACGCCGAGCGCTTCCGACCCCAGTTCGAGGCCTGGCTGGCGGACGCCGATCACCGCGCTGCCTATAACCGCATCGCGACGCGCTTCACCGACGCGAAGATCCTCCAGCGCGGCAGCGGGATATCTGCGGGTGCTGTTCCGCAATTCCATCGCGCACCGCGCATCGGGCGTGTCACGGTGCTCGCCGGCGTCGCCGCGCTCATGCTGGTGCTTTTCGTCGCCATGCTCGGACCGCGATTTGGCTGGAGATCCCCCGATGTGCCGCTGAGCCTGGCTCGGCTCGAGGCCGTGAACGGTGCGGTCACGCGTTTCCGGCTGCGCGACGGTTCGGTGGTGACGCTGGACGGCGATGCCCTGGTCACGGTCCGGCTGGACGGGCAAGGCCGCGACCTGCGCCTCGAACGTGGCCGGGCGCGGTTCGCCGTCGCGCATGACGACCGGCCCTTCACCGTCATGGCCGCCGACGGCAAGGTGACGGCACGCGGCACGATCTTCGACATGGCGTTGACGGCGGGCGTCGCCGACGTTGCGCTGATCGAGGGGGCAATCGATGTCGTGGCCGGCCCCGGTGGAAACGGGCAGGTCGCGCGACTCGCGGCCGGCGAGAGGGTCGCGGTCGCCCATGGCTGGATCCGCGAGAAGCCGGCCTTCTCGCCGCGCGCCGCGCCCGACTGGCCGCGCGCCATCGTCGAGGTGCGCGACATGCCGCTCGACATGCTGCTCGCCCGCGCGAACCGCCTGAGCGTCATCCAGCTCGAGGCGGGAGACCCGGCGCTCGGCCGGACACGCCTTTCCGGGCGGTTCCGTCTCGACGATCCGCTCCATCTCGCCGCCATTCTCGCGGGGCTGCTCGACCTGGAGCAGCGCAAGCAAGGCGCGCGAATTCTGCTTGTTCACCGGGATCCATAAAAAACTCCGGTCGCCCCCTAAGGTCCCGCCGATCCGTCTCGTCGAACTCCCTGACGACGCTGCCGCCGATTGTGAGAGCGGCCCGTCAAGGGGAGAGGATCATGATCATATTGAACACAGGCCGGCTGGGCCTGCTCGCCGGTATCGCCGCGGGCGGGTTGCTGGCGGCGATGCCTGCCAATGCGCAGGCCGGTCCCGCCACCGCGATCGGCTGGGATCTAGCCGCCCAGCCGCTGGCCGATGCGCTCGTGGCGATCGGCAAGGCCTCGGCTATCGAGGTGATGTTCACGAGCGACGATGTCGCCGGCAAGCGCGCGCCCGCGCTCCAGGGGAACCATAGTGCGCGCGACGCGATCGCGCTGCTCATCAGCGACAGCGGTCTCGTCGCCGAATGGCGTGGCGCGACCGTGCTGGTCCGCCGCCCGGGCGATCGCCGCACCGAGACCGGAGAAGGCGAGGGATCGGACATTGTCGTCACCGGCTCCCGCATTCGCGGCGCGCCACCCGCTTCGCCGGTGATCCGGGTCACTGCAGAGGATATCCGCAATGCCGGCCACTCCGATCTCGGCGAGACCTTGCGCAGCATCCCGCAGAATTTCACGGGCGGGCAGAATCCGGGCGTCGGCGGCGGTTCGCGCGGGTCGGAGAACGCCAATATCAACTCGGGCTCCAGCCCCAATCTGCGCGGTCTCGGCCCGGATGCGACGTTAACGCTGCTCAATGGCCGGCGCCTGGCTTATGGCGGCGTCCAGAACGCGGTCGACCTGTCCGCCATTCCCGTCGACGCGGTCGATCGGGTCGAGGTCGTCGCCGACGGCGCCTCCGCGCTCTACGGCTCGGACGCGGTCGCGGGCGTCGTCAATATCCTGCTGAAGAAGCGTTACGAAGGCCTGGCCGTGAGCGGTCGCTGGGGTGCCGCCACCGACGGCGGTGATGTCGAGCGGCAATATGGCGCGGTCGGCGGCACCCAATGGGGCTCGGGCAGCGTGATGGCGGCGGTCGACTGGTCGCGCAACAGCGCCATCCTCGCCCGGCAGCGCGACTATGCCGCGCGCCAGGACGACAGCGCGACCCTCTATCCCAGCCAGAGCGCGCGCAGCGGGCTGGTCAGTTTCAACCAGCGGTTCGGCGACAGCGGCATCGGCTTCGCGGCCGATCTGCTCTACAATGTGCGCCGGCATCGCATCCAGGCACCCTTCACCGCATCCGCGCCTTTCGACGTCAACGGCACGGTCAACAGTGCGCGTTCGGAGCGCTTCTCGATCGCGCCGCAGCTGACGGCCATGGTCGGCGGCTGGTCGCTCGGAGCCGGTTTCGTCCGCGCCGAGGATCGTGCCCATCTCTCGACCATCTATGCGACGGGTGGGGTGGCGCAATATGATACGCGCATCTGTCTGTGCAATCGGCTGACCAGCGCCGATTTCAGTGCCGACGGCAAGCTGTTCGACCTGCCAGCGGGCAAGGTTCGGGTGGCGCTGGGGGCGGGCTATCGCGAGAATCGCTTCGAGCAGCGTCGCCGCCGGCTGAGCTTTGTCGGCCTGCCCGATCAGCAGTCCAACTTCACCGCGTCGCAGGAGAGCTGGTACGGCTATGCCGAGCTGTTCGTGCCGGTGGTCGCGCCTGAGATGGCCGTGCCAGGGCTCGATCGCCTGAGCTTGAGCGGCGCGCTGCGCTACGAAAATTATCAGGGCATGGGCGATGTCGTGACCCCGAAGCTTGGCCTCGTGGCATCACCGACGCCGGGGATTACGCTCTCGGCGAGTTGGGGAAAGTCGTTCAAGGCGCCGACGCTTTACCAGCAGTTCCTCGACCAGCAGACCTTGCTGCTCAACAGCGGCACGTCGCCTGCGGGCAGCACGATGCTCTATCTCTCCGGCGGCAATCCGGATCTGGGACCCGAGCGCTCGACCAACTGGACGGCGACAGTGACGCTCGAGCCGCGTGCCCTTGACGGCCTGTCGCTCGAAGCAAGCTATTTCGACATCCGCTACACGCAGCGAGTAATCGAGCCGATCGCGTCGTCGACGGGCGCCCTGACCAATCCCGCCTATGCGCCTTTCGTCACGCTGTCGCCGACGCGCGCCCAGATCGATGCGGCGATCGCGGCATCGGCGCTCGGCCTCAACAATCTGACCACGCGCCCTTTCGATCCGGCCCTGGTCGTCGGCATCGTCGACAACCGCTTCACCAATGTCGCGCGTCAGCGCGCGCGCGGTGTCGACATCGCGGCGCGCTATCGCGCCGAGTTCGACGGCGGAGCATCGCTGACCGTTTCGGCGGCCGCGAGCTATATCGACAGCCGGCGCAAGCTGATCGACGCCCAGCCCTATCGCGACATTTCGGGGACGATCTTCAACATCCCTCATTGGCGCTTGCGCGGCGGCGCGGTGTTCGAGCAGGGCGGGCTCAGCCTGTCAGGCTGGGTGAGTCATATCGGCGGCGTCACCGACGACCGGACTGCGGTTCTGGCGGACGTGGCGGGCCAGACGATGGTCGATCTCATCCTGCGGTATCGGACGCCGCCGGGGTCGGGACTGGCATCGAACATGGAGTTCGCGCTGACCGCGCAGAATATCCTCAACGACAAGCCGGCGATCATCCGCACCGATCAGGTCGCCTATACGCCGTTCGATTCGACCAACTATTCGTCGATCGGCCGGTTCGTCGGGCTCACCATCACCAAGCGCTGGCAGTGATGCGGCACATCGCCGCCATGACGGCGTTCGCAGCGCTAAGCGTGACGCCCGCGCTGGCAGCTTGCGAGGATCTGCTACCTCAGGCCATGGAAGGGCGCGCTTCGGTGCGCCCGGTCGCCGCCCGCGACCTGGCGCTGCTACGCGATATCGGTCAACCCGGCGATCGTGTCGATCTCGAGAGCCCGCTCGGACCGTCGCCCGATGGCCGCCGGGCGGCCTTCGTGCTGCGCCGCGCCGATCCCGTGGGCAACGCTTATTGCCAGGGACTGGTTGTGCTCGACCTCGCCACCGGCACGCCGCGGCTGGTCGATCGGGGCGGCGATCTGATCCGGGACCGCTATCCGCTGTTCGGCCACGCGCTTCCCGAAAGTGGCGTGCCCAGGGTCATCGTGCCGCGCTGGTCCCCCGACGGCCGTCGCATCGCCTATCTCAAGCGGGAGGGTGCCAAGGCACAAATCTGGTTGGCGCATGCCGATGGCGGTGGTGCCACCGCGCTCAGCCGGATCGAGGCGGGCGTCGAGGCATTTGCGTGGACGGCGGATGGACAGCAGTTGGTCTTGTCCAGCCGTACCGGCGAGATCGCCGCCCACGTCGCTTTCGCGACCGAAGCGCTCGGCGGATATCTGGTCGACGCCCGGTTCAGGCCGCTCAGCGCCAGGCACCCATTTTCGCGCGAAGCGACGATTGCGACGCACGCATTCACGATCGATGTCGCAACCGGCGTAGCCCGGCCGGCGACCGAAGCGGAGCAGGCACTGCTCGCGCACGTTCCCGCTACGGTGCCGGCCGAGGCGCTGGCGGCAGCGTCCGGATCGCAGGGTCGCATCGCCTGGACGGTCCAGCCGCCCGGCGAGACGCTCGAACGCCGGCTGGTCGCCCGGGTCGATGGCGAGGAACGCATCTGTGCCGCCTGCACGGGCGAGATCGTCAATCTCTGGTGGTCGAACGCCGGTTCGCTCTTCTTCCTCCGGCGTGAAGGCGACGCGCGGCAAAGCCTCGCCCTGTATCGCTGGTCTCCGGCCAAGGGGGCTGGGCCTCGGCGACTTCTGTCGACCGAGGATCTGATCATCGGCTGCCGGCCCGTCGGCCAGGAGGACTCGATCTGCCTGCGCGAGGGATCGCAAATCCCGCGGCGCATCGTCCGGATCGACGGGGAGACCGGTCGGTCCGTGCCGGTCTGGAATCCCAATCCCGGCTTCGATCGTCTGGAAAGGGCGCGTGTCGAGCGGCTCCTCTGGACGAATGCGAACGGCATCGAGACTTTCGGCGATCTTGTGCTTCCGCCCGGCAAGAGCGGCGCACCTTATCCACTGGTCATCGTTCAATATGGGTCACGCGGCTTCCTGCGCGGCGGGACGGGCGACGAATATCCGATTCTCGCGCTGGCGGCGCGCGGCCATGCCGTCCTCAGTTTCCAACGCCCGCTGCATCTGTCGCTCTTGCCCGGCGAATATGGGAGCAAGCCAGTCGCGGAAAGCAGCATTCACGCCGAGCGCCGCAGCGTACAGTCGGCGCTCGAACGCGGGATCGCGCTCGCGCTTTCGAAAGGGGAGATCGACCGGCACCGGGTGGCGATCACCGGCCTCAGCGACGGCGCCGAGACCGCGCAATGGGCGCTCATCCATGGCGGTCCCTTCGCCGCCGCGGCGATCAGCAGCTGCTGCGTCGATGCGAGCCTGATTCCCTTGCTGGGCGAGGCGCAGATCGATGCCTTCGCCAGGGCCGGCTTTCCGCGACCGGGCGAAGCGCGATCGGATTTCTGGCGACCGCTCTCGCTCGCGGCTAATGCGTCGGGCATCACGACGCCGATCCTGATGAATCTGGCGGATGACGAGTTTCTGGGGGCGCTCAACGGATATTCGGCGTTGAGGACTGCCGGCCGTCCGGTCGAGATGCATGTCTTTCCCGGCGAACATCACATCAAGTTCCAGCCCGCGCACCGGCTGGCCATCTATGAGCGCAATCTGCAATGGTTCGATTTCTGGCTGAAGGGTCGGGAGGATCCTGCGCTATCGCTTCGACCCCAATATGCGCGGTGGCGGGCGTTACGGACACTTCGATCGGGTGTGCGGCCCGGATGACGGCTCAGCTCCAGCTGCGCACCCATGCCTCGGTATCGACAAGAGCAAGGATACGATGGACGTCGCCCCGTTCCGCATCGCCGCCATCGAGCGACCGGGTGATCGCCGCCCGGTCGAGCAATGCGTGATCCGCCAGCAGCCCCCCGAGCAGCATTTCCCGGATCTCCCGGCGATGGCGTTCGATCAGTGCGACGCAGAAGCTGTCGGGACCGCCTTTGGTGCGGCGATGGGCGATCTCGGGCGGCAAAATAGACGAATAGGCGGCGCGTGCGACAGCCCGGTTCTCGCCGCCCTCGCACCAGCGCCAGCTCGGGATCGACAGGCAGGTCTCGACGATCGGCTGCGCGAGAAGCGGTAATACCGCCTCGGCTTCGCCCGGCGCATAGGCGTGCCGGTATCTCTGAGTGCGCATGAGGTTCGCGATATGCGCCGCCTTGCCCGGCGGCAGCGCGATACCGGGCGAAAGCCAGGGATGATCGGGCACCGTATCCGCCATCGCAACGCCGGCGACGCTCAGGAAGCTCGTATCGCGCGCACCCAGCGCGCCGCCGCCCCGCCAAAGCCGCGCAAGCGCCCGGCGCCAGACCATGGGCACGCCGCATGATGTGAGGCGTGCGATATCGACCGATGTGGCGATCGCCGCGGCCAGGCCTTCCGCGCGCAGCCGGTCGACCACCGGGCTTGCCGATATCGTGAGGCCGAAGACATTGTCGCCGCCGTCGCCGCTGAAGATCGCATCGGCGCCGATCGCCGCGGCATGATGCTGGCGGCGGCGATCATAGCCCTGCGCGAAGGTGCGCGCGCTCGGCCAGGGCTGATGGGCGCTCGTCGCCTTGGCGATGTCGATATCGTCATGGTCGTAGTTATCGCTCACGAAGCCCAGGTCGAGCGCCTCGGCGAGAATCCGCACATAGGGGCGCTCGTCGCCCCGCGCGTCCGCGGTCGCGAGCGTGAGCAAGGCGACGTCGCGACGCTGCGATGCGAGACTTGCGGCGATGATCGAGGAATCGAGCCCGCCCGAGACCGTCACGAGAATGCGGCGATGACAGCCGGCGAGCGCTTCGATCGTGCGATCGATTACCCGCCTGAGCATAGGGGCGCAGACCGAGGGGGCCCCGATATGATCCCAGGGCCTCCAGAATGGTTCGCTCCGGCTCGCACGGCCAAGCGAAAGCGCGAAGCCCGGCAGCAACTCGGTCACGCCAACGAGTCCGGTGCGGCTGCAATGATGTCCCGGCCGTGCCAGGCGTGCCGCGACCGAGGCATAATCCACTTTCGGTCTCGATGGCGCGAGTGCTGCGAGCAGTCGCGCGTCGCCCGCCATCGCCCAGAGGCTCGGCCATCTGGCCCAATAGGCAGGAATGGTTCCGGACGGATCGCGCAGGATCCGGAGTTCGTCTGTTACCTCGTCCTCGACGATGGCGAGATATGCGCCCCAATGCGATCCGCCGAGATGCGCACCCGGCTCTGAAAGGATCGCCGAAGCCATGGCGTCATCCAGCGCGAAGATGCGCGCAGAGCCGTCATGCGCGAACAGCCGGCCGATGATCGCGATGCCGGCGTTGATCATGATCGGCGTGCCGGGATCGGCAAGAAGCGTGAATGCGCTGCACGCATGTCGCCGAACCAGGCCCAGTGTCTCGGCATTCGTCTCGACAGCCCTGCGCCCGCCATGATCGGCACCGGTCAGCATCACCCAACGCTCCAGCATCACACCACCAGGATCGGTGTGAACAAACGCGTCAGCGCGACATCGCCATTGAGTACCATGCCGTCCGACTGGACCCAGCAATGCGCGGCGAAGGGGCGGGCGGTGACGCCGAAGATCAGATGGGCATCGACCTTCGAACGGCGAAGCGCCGCGAGCAACGCGATCGACTTGGCGAGACAGCGATCATGCGCAGAATAGAGCAGGTCGGCCTGGGCATGCGCCCGCACGATCCCGGACATCGCGCCGGCATCGATCGTGCCGTTGGGACGGATCGAGCGTAGCCGCGCAATGATCGAGCCCAAGCGGCGATGGCGGGTGAGCCATGATGCGTGAACTTGATCCGCCAGGGCGCGGAGGAGCGAATGGGCCGCCGGCCGGCCCGTGGCGTTCGGGACGAAGGTGCCGTTGCATGCCGGCGCTATGACGGGAACAGGGCGCCCGGGCTCGGGCACGTGGCGGATCAGGCCGCCTATCGACACATTCGATCGCGGATCGGTGTCCTCCGGTTCCTCGGAGCCGGCGATCAGCCGGCGGAATGCCTGATCCGCGTCCGCGTCGAGGCGGAAGTAGCGATCATGTTCGAGGTCGAGGAATATGATCCGGTCCTCGACAAGGCAGAAGGACAGGCCGGGCGCGAGCTGCAGACCCATGATGCTCTCCAGGCAAAGGGTGCACGGGCGGGGCCCGTGCACCCGATGCGGCTCAGTCGTCGCTGAGGCCCGAGATCGGGAACTGCTCGTCGGGCAGGTCGCGCGCGCCCTTGCCCACGCCGCGGGTCTCGATGCTGGCGACGCCGAGCGCGATGGTGTCGTTGGTTTCGTTCGGATGGTCCATGACTAGGTTCCTCTCTTCCCGCAGGGATTGCGGTGGAGGAAAGGCTGAACCGGAGCGACCGATACACGAAATCTATAAAGTCGATATTGGACGATTGTTGAGCGGGGCGCTGCTGGTCTCGACGACCGAGCCCGATCGCGAAGAAGCGATTTGGCGGAGAGGACTGGATCGGGGCGCAGGCCCATGAAAGAAAGAGCGGAACGACGCCAAATCCTTGGCCTCCGCAAAGATAGCAAGGGCGGTAATTCCCGAAATGGAGCGTTGGGGAGACATCGACGGCTTTTCGGGCGAGCGGCACGTCTGGGTGTCATCGGCGCAGGTCTGGCGCCAGAACATGCGCGAGGACAGCTTGCGTCAGCCCGTCATGGCCGACGACGGCGCAGCGCGTCCGGATCGCGCGTAATTTCGACGGCTGATATGATGCATTCGGCGCGAGGTCCGGCGAACGGGCCTATCACGCGCCGACGGATCGCGTGCGCATCTGGTCGGCGGCACGGGCCGTGCCGAAGGGATGCGGGCCGGGTTGAGAGGCCGATGAGGCGTTTCGATGCTGGTGGCGGATCCGTCCAGCCGTTGGGAGGCAATCGGCGACACGTTGTTGCCGCACATCCAGGCCGCGATTGCGCAACCGGCCGATATTGATCGTCTGCCTGTTGGTGACCGGCTCGCAATTTCCGGCGCATCGAGCATCTGCGGCGCGGCAATTATACCCACCATTCCGGACTTATCTCTGGCTTGGCCTCCGCATGCCCGGTGATAGGGTCATGCGCCCGGGTGGTCAGTGCTATGTCCAGGCCTTGCGGCTAAAGGCACCGGCTCGTCCCCTCAAAACGACTCATCGCCCGGGGCACCGACGATGCGCCATCCGGCCGGTACCCATTCGGTTCGGGCCCGCCTTTCAGCTGCGAAGCCGATCCCGCATGAGGCCGGCAATCTGCGGCACCAGCTTTACCCGCAGGCGATGATATACGGCGAGCTGTCGCCGCAGGCTCGTCATGTCTCCGGCGCGCCAGCTTTTCTCCAGCGTTTGAAGTTCCGATTCGCCATCTGGTATGACGCGTCCTTCGATCACTCGGAACGGGTGAAGCCGTGCATTGAGATTGGCCATGGCCGCCCGGTGCTCGTAATTGCCCGATCCGGTCGCGATCGCTTCGAACAGCACCGCGACCCTGTCGGCCAGATCGGTAACCGTCGATGATCCGGCGATGCGTTCGGCGCCTGGACGCAATACCGCTATCGCGGGCTTCAGTGCCGCGAGCAGCAGGTCGAGCGACCAGGCATGAAGGTCGCGCAACGCCGCTTCGGAAAATATCGGCACATGGAAACCGTCCTGCGGCCGGGCATCGACCAGCCTTTCGCCAAGCAGGCGATGAAGTGCGTCGCGCACCGGCGTTGCGCTCGCATTGAGATCCTCCGCCAGTCGGGCCGGGTCGAGCCGGGCGCCGGGCGCGAGCTCGGCATGGACGATCCGGTGTTTGAGCGCGTCATAGACGCGCTCCATCGTGACGCCCGGGCTCATGCCGGCGGTGGCGAAGGGGGCAGGGCCATCTGCTCGGCGCGATAGGCCTCGATCATCGCTACCTGCTCCGGCAGTAACGCATCCGTCGCGGCAAGCGTGTCGGGGATGGTGTCGCCGAGCAGGATCGACGGACATTGTCCCTCGAAATTGCCGAGATTTGGCCGGTGCTGGCGATAGCCGACAAGGCCGGCCAGGTCCGGCGCGAAATGGCGCGCTATGTCGGGCGGATAGGCCAGATAGGGATTCTCATAAGCCTTGAGCCAGCCGAGCGAATAGCCCGTGACGATGCCGCGCCGTGGGCGGTCGCTTGTGTTCGCGCCGCCCGAATGGAGCGTTGAGCCCAGGAACAGGATCGCGTCGCCGGGCTCGGCTTCCGCCATGATCGGCTCGCCGAGGATCTGGTCGCCGAGCGCCTTGCCGCCATGCGAGCCCGGCCAGATTCGGGTGGCGCCATTGTCCGCCCGGAACGGGGTCAGCGGCCACATGACGTTGACGACATATTCCATCCGGCCTTTCTCGGCATGCCACATATCCTGGTCATCGAATTCCCGGCGGCAATCACAATGATGGAGGCGCCGCCGCTGTTCGTCATTGGAGCGGGTGGAGAGGCGCAACTCGTCAACTACCGTGTTGCGGGCCGATTCTATGGGGTGGACCGGCTCTTCGATGCTGCCGAGTTGCGCTTGGGTGAGAAGCATCAGGAGATCGTGCGGATCGCTCGACAAGGCGAGGCTCAATCGTATCGACGGAACAAGCCGTGAGCGATGGTTCGACCGAGGCGATTGGGCTGCCCAAGGCTGATCCGGAGACGCTCGCCCTGCGTGGCAGGCCGAGCCGCGTCGTGCGGTTTCGGCGTGAAGCTGTAATCGCCATTGCGGCGCTTGGGTCGACGGCGCTTGTCGGTGTGACGTGGGTCGCTCTGAAGCCTGCCTCCCTGCGGCTCATCGCCACCAATGAGGAATCTGGCGAGCCCGATGCCAAGGCTCCCGCGGATGCCTTGGCCAATGCACCTAAATCCTATGATGACGTGCCCCAACTCGGGCCGCCATTGCCGGGTGATCTCGGGCGGCCGATCCTCGAGCATCAGCGATCAATCGGTGCAGCGCCGGCCGTTGGTGATGACGCGATCCAGCGCGCCGCCCAGGCTGCGGAGGCCGAACGCCATAGGCTCGCGGCCGAGCGTGTCGCGGCGCGCGAATCGGGCATCATGATGCGTGTCGCCGATCGAAGTGGGGCAGGTGCTATGCTGTCCGAACCTGCCGCTACGGCCGCGGACGATCGTGAAGAGGACAGGCCGCAAGCCGCCACGGATCTCACGCGAGGTCCCAATGGTCAGCAGCGCAAGACCGATTTCCTCGGAAGATCCGGCGACGACGAAGTGACCAATCCGCATCGGCTGATGGAACCAGTCTCACCTTTCACGCTGAGCGCCGGAAGCGTGATTTCCGCCAGCCTGATCACCGGCTTGAATTCCGATCTCCCAGGTCTGGTCACCGCACAGGTGACCGAGAATGCCTATGACAGCGTGACTGGGCGGATTCTGCTGATCCCTCAGGGGGCAAGGCTGGTTGGCAGTTACGACAGCGTCGTGGCGTTCGGACAGCGGCGCGCGTTGGTCGTCTGGCAGCGGATCATTCTGCCCGATGGATCGTCGCTGCGAATCGACAATGTTCCTGCGACGGATCTCGCGGGCTATGCCGGTCTCTCCGACAAGATCGACAGGCATAGCTGGCAGCTTTTGAAAGGCGTTGTTCTGTCGACGCTGCTCGGCGTCGGGACAGAATTGAGCTTGGGAACCAACGAAAGCGATCTTGTCCAGGCACTGCGCGAATCGGTTCAGCAAAGCGCCTCGCGTGCCGGCGATCAGCTCGTGGCGAAGAGCCTCGATATCCAGCCGACGTTGAAGGTGCGTCCCGGCTGGCCGCTGCGAATCGTCGTCCACAAGGACCTCGTCCTGAGACCATGGCAAAGCGGAGGGCGTTGAGAATGGCTGAACTGAAGCTCAGGAAATTGCCGGATCGGACGCCGGTGAGGATTGCGATCACGGTCGCGCCGGACCTCAATCAAGCTCTAGCCGACTATGCGGCTGTCTATGCCGCGACCTATGGCCGGGAGGAACCGGTCGCCGAACTCATTCCTGCGATGCTGGAAAGCTTTCTTGCCAGCGATCGCGAGTTCAGCAGGCTGCACAGGCTCGGAACCGGGAAGCCCTGACATGAAAAAATCCAGCGAATCACATCCGGCTCCCAGTCCGGAGCCGATCACCGTCAGGGTTCCCGTTGCAGTGCAGATGCTCGGGCTCAGCCGCTCGAAATTCTACATGCTGCTGAGCGACGGTGAGTTCGAGATGATCAAGGTCGGTCGCTGCACGCTCGTGGTGGTCGCGAGCCTTCAACGATTCGTGGACCGCCAACGCGGCTGACCGGCACCAGTGAATCGCCGGACCCATCGGCGAAATCGATGTCGGCTCCTCAAGCGTAGGCTCACGCTTGATCATTTCACGCTACTTATCGGAAAAATCGTCCAGTGATGGTCAGGTCTGATCATCACCGTCTATGGACCACGTATGGACCATGTTCTCGCTACGTTCGCACGTCATTCGTGCTAAGTCATTGAAAACATTGGTGACCCCTACGGGAATCGAACCCGTGTTTCAGCCGTGAAAGGGCCGCGTCCTAACCGCTAGACGAAGGGGCCGCGAAGGCAGGGCGAGCAACTAGGCGAGGATGCGGCGTCGGTCAAGCATGTCGGGAAAGAGAATTCAGGCCCAGGCGGCGTCGTCGATATGGAGCTCCGCCGCGGGGCGGCTGCCCCAGTCGTCGATCCTGGCGCGACCGGCGATCCACAGCTTGCGGTCGCGCGGCGCGGCAAGGATCGCCTGGCCGAGTTCGGTCTCGGCGGCGCGAAAGGCGACGGCCTTGAAACTGCGTCCGTCATCGCCGCCCATGATCGCGCGGACATGGTTGGTGCCGACGATATCCGCCTTGATGATCCTGACGGGCCCCGCCGCCACGCGCGGTGCCGGCCAGCCCATGCCATAGGGGCCGCCTGCCTCCAGCGCCTCGACCAGCGCGGGCGTCATGCCGCCCGGCGCGATCACCGCGTCGAGCAGCAATGCGCGTTCGCCTTGCGCACGCACCACGTCGCTCGCCAGGCGCTCGTCGAGGAAATCGGCAAGCGCATCGATCCGGTCGGCGGCGATGGTGAGGCCGGCCGCCATCGCGTGTCCGCCGCCCGCGGCCAGCAATCCGCTTTCCTTGGCGGCCAGCACCGCCGCGCCCAGATCGACGCCCGAGATCGAGCGGCCCGATCCCTTGCCGACGCCGTCCTCGTCGATCGCGATGACGATCGCGGGGCGGCCGAGCTTTTCCTTCAGCCGGCCTGCGACGATGCCGATCACGCCCGGATGCCAGCCGCGCCCCGCGACAAGCGCAACCGCGCGGTTGCCCTGACCGATCGACGCGGTTTCGGCGGCTTCCTGGACCAGCGATTCGATCGCGCGGCGTTCCTCGTTCAGTCGGTCGAGTTCTTCGGCGATGCCGCGCGCTTCTTCCGCGTCCTCGGTGACGAGCAGGCGGACACCCAGATCCGATTTGCCGACGCGTCCGCCGGCATTGATGCGCGGCCCGAGCGCGAAGCCGAGATCGGTGCAGGTCGGCGCACGGTTGAGCCGCGACGCGGCGATGAGCGCATTGAGCCCGATATTGCGACGGGCCGCCATCACTTTCAGCCCCTGCGCCACGAACGCGCGATTGAGCCCGCGCAGCGCCGCGACGTCGGCGACGGTGCCGAGCGCGACGATGTCGAGCAGGTCGATCAGCCGTGGTTCGGCGCGGGTGGCGAAATGGCCGCGCTGACGCAGCAGGCGGAGCAAGGCGGCGCCGAGCAGGAAGGCGACGCCGACCGCGGCGAGATGGCCGTGCGCCGCGCCCTCATCCTCGTCGAGCCGGTTGGGATTGACCAGCGCATAGGCGGCGGGCAGCGCGCTGGCGCATTTATGGTGATCGACGACGATCACGTCGACGCCGGCCGCCTTGGCCATGTCGAGCGCCTCGAACGCCTGTGCGCCGCAATCGACGGTGACGATCAGGGTCGATCCGGCCTCGGCGATGCGGACCAGCGCCTCGCCCGACGGGCCATAGCCCTCCATCAGCCGGTCGGGGATATAGGCGCGGGCGTTGAGCCCGAGATCGCGGAGCAGCCGGATGAGCAGCGCGGCGGAGGTGGCGCCATCGACGTCGTAATCACCGAAGATCGTCACCGTCTCGCCCGACAATACCGCCGCGGCCAGCCGTTCGGCGGCGCGATCCATGTCACGGAAGATCGACGGATCGGGCATGAAACCGCGGATGCTGGGTGTGCGATGGGCATCGAGCGCGTCGCGCGGGCAGCCGCGCGTCAGCAGCAACTGGGTGACGAGATCGTCCGGCTCGAAATCGACATCGCGCGCGCCGGTCTCCCGCCCACGCCAGCGCCAGGGCTGGCCGAGAATCGATCGCGAGATGTTGAGTGCGGGAGTCATCCCACCGTCCTAGACCGTTCGTAGCGCAAGGTGAATCCCGCGCTTCCCACTCATTTCGCGATGGGCGTCATTTCACGACGGGCAATATGATCCGGGAGGCCATGTCGGGCGTCGAGAAGACGCGTTGGGTCGCGACCTTATAGGCTTCGGGCGGCGCCTTTGCGATATTGGGGACGAAGGTCTGCGGATTGCGGTCGAGCATCGGGAACCAGCTCGACTGGACCTGCACCATGATCCGGTGCCCCTTCAGGAACACATGGTTGCGGTCGCGCAGGGGGAATTGCCAGGCCATCGCCTTGCCGGGCGTCAGCGCCGCCGGCTTCTCGCGCGAGCCCAGCCAGCGCCCGCGCTGAACCTCCATCGCGATCGGCAGCTGATAGCCGTTGATCGTGTCTCCATAGCCGCCGATCGGCGGCGCGCCGTCGCCCCAGGGCGCCTTCTGCGCATCATTGGGATAGACGTCGATCAGCTTGACCACGAAATCGCTGTCGGTGCCGCTTGTCGAGGCGAAGAGCGTTGCGGCAACTTCGCCGCTGACCGTCAGATCCGCCTCCAGCGGCGCGCTGACATAGGTCAGCACATCGGGGCGGCCGTCGACGAAGCGCTGGTCGCGGGCTTCCCACCAGCACCAGTCGCCGCACGGATAGGTGGGCGAGATCGGGCGCGCGCGGAATGGGACCGGTCGGGCCGGATCGGAGACATATTCGCGATAGCCGCTGCCCGCGGGCACGACGCCCGGCGCGGTGAAGGACAGCGTACCGTCGGCATGGAAATAGAGATTGGTCGGCTTTGCGTCCCTGGGCGGCCAGGCGGCGTAGCTCTTCCATGTGTTGGAGCCGCTCTGGAACATGCGCGCTTCCCATGCGGGCTTCGCGCCCTTGCCGTGCAGCCAGTAGCGGAAGAAGGGCGCCTGGATGTCGGTCTGGAATTGCGTTCCGGTATCGGTGCCCAGCGGCACGACCGGGCCGATCATATCGCCCTTGCCACTCCAGCTGCCGTGATTCCATGGGCCGGCGACCATCACGTTGAGGCCGTCGGGGTCATTCCGTTCGGCCTTGCGATAGATTTCCCAGCTGCCCCAGGGATCTTCCTGGTCCCAGAAACCGGCGACGTTCAGCGTCGGCACCTTGGTTTTGCCGAGATGCTCGGTCCAGCGCTCGCGCTTCCAATGCGCGTCATAGTCGGGATGGTCGATCAGCGCCCGGAACGCAGGCACGCGGCCCTTCATATAGCGGGCCTCGATGGTCTCGACATTTCCCTGCGCCAGGAACCAGTCGTAGAGATCCCAGGCATCGTCATAGGGGAAATCGGCATTGTCCATCTTCTCGGCCTGGAGCCCCCATAGCCAGTCGGTCGCATAGCTCAGCCGGATCGCGCCGTAGCGATGGAGATCGTCGTTCATCCACCAGTCCGACCAGGCGGCCTGCGGACTGACCGCCTTCAACGCCGGATGCGGGTTGATCAGCGCGATGGCGGCGCCCAGTCCGGGATAGGAGACGCCGAGCATGCCGACCTTGCCGGTGTTGCCGGGCAGGGTCTTCACCAGCCAGTCGATGGCGTCATAGGCATCGGTCGACTCGTTGATCGCCCTGGGATTGTCGGGATCGACCGCCATCGATGCGCTGAAAGTCCCGTCCGACTTGAACCGCCCGCGCATGCTCTGCAGCACGACGATATAGCCATCGTCCATCATCGCACGCAGATAGCCCGGTGCCTGGCGCGGCGCAGCGGCGGGCAGGCCATAGGGCGTGCGGACGAGCAGTATGGGAAGCGGGCCGCTCTTCGCCCTGGGCCGCAGCACGACGGTCTGCAGCTTGGCTCCGTCACGCATCGGCACCATCAGTTCCTGATAGGTGAAGGGCGATTGGACGGCGGCTTCGGCAGGCGCGGTCTGGGCCGGAAGCGGGGTGGGGCAGGCAAGGAGCAGCGCCGTCGCGGCTGCGGCTGTCGAAAGCAGGACGCGAAGCATGACGTTCCCCGGTGCAGAGTCGATCCATCGACCATCCACCAACGTCCCGTCGCTGTCCAGCATGGTGCTGGGCTGCGTGTCGCAATCCGGAAGGATCAAGCTCCAGGTCCGGCTACTCTCCGGCCATGGTCTCCGCCTCGATCACTTCGGCTTGCGGTGCTCGCCCCTTACCCAGCGCACCGTGCCCGAGCTGGCGCGCATGACGACGCTTTCGGTGGTCATCAGTCCGCCGCGCTTGCGCTTCACGCCTTCAAGCAGCGAACCGTCGGTCACGCCGGTCGCGGCGAAGATGCAGTCGCCCTTGGCCAGTTCCTTCAGGTCATAGACCTTGTCGAGATCGGTGATGCCCCATTTGCGGGCGCGCGCCTTCTCGTCCTCGTTGCGGAACAGCAGGCGGCCCTTGAACTGGCCGCCGACGCAGCGCAGCGCTGCGCAGGCGAGCACGCCTTCGGGGGCGCCGCCCGATCCCATATACATGTCGATCGTGGTTTCGGGATCGGTGGTGGCGATGACGCCGGCGACGTCGCCGTCGGGAATCAGCATGATGCCGCAGCCGATCGCACGCAGCTCGGCGATCAGCTTCTCATGGCGCGGGCGGTCGAGTACGCAGACGATGATCTCGGACGGATCGACGCCCTTGTGCGCGGCGACAGCGCAGACATTGTCCTTCACCGAGCGGTTGAGGTCGATGATGTCGTCGGGATAGCCGGGGCCGACCGCGAGCTTCTCCATATAGACGTCGGGCGCGTTGAGCAGGCCGCCTTCTTCGGAGATGGCGAGCACTGCAAGCGCGTTGGGGCCGGCCTTGGCGGTGATGGTGGTGCCTTCGAGCGGGTCGAGCGCGATGTCGATCTTCGGACCGGTGCCGATCGCATTGCCGACCTTCTCGCCGATGAAGAGCATCGGCGCCTCGTCGCGCTCGCCTTCACCAATGACGACGGTGCCGTCCATATAGAGATCGTTGAACGCCATGCGCATCGCTTCGACCGCGGCGGCATCGGCCGCCTTCTCGTCGCCACGACCGATCAGCGTCGACGCCGCGATGGCTGCGGCTTCGGTGACGCGGACCATTTCGAGCACCAGGACGCGGTCGAGAATCCGGCTTGCTTCAACCATCGGCTTCGTGTTCCCCTTTATCGGCTGCGAAAGCGCGATAGGCGAGGGTTGTTGCAATGTCGAGAATCGCTGTCGGTGCTTTCTGCCTTTCGGCGATTCTGATGTTCGCTCCGCCGCTTATGGCGCAGGCCAGACCGGTGACCGCCGAAAGCGCGCTCGACAATTACAAGGACATGGTCGCGGTTGCGGACGCACGGTGTGCGGGCGTCGATCCGATATCAGGTGAAATCCTGGTGTGCGGCAAGCGCGACGATCAGCGCGCACGCCTGCCGTTGCGCGGCGAACGGGATGGAGCGCGGCGGGCGACCGGCGATATGCCGGGCGCCTCGGCGGCGCGGATGCGCACCGGATCGTGCGGTGTCGTCCAGACCGGCGAATCATGCACGGGCGGACTGCCGGTATTCGCGGCGGCACGCGCCGCGGTCCAGGGAATCAAGCGGCTGATCGATCCGGACGGCGCGATCGAACCGCCGCCGATTCCCGGGCGGAAATAGAGGGCTATTCTCCCCAGAAGACGCGTCATTCGGGCGAAAGCCGGAATGACGTTGGCGTTCAAAGATCCAGGATATGCATCAGCATCGGCTGGCCGGTCAGGCTGTCCGATCCGGCAAGCCGCTCCAGCGCGTCGGTGACGCAGCGTTCCGGGCAGGCATGGGTCACCAGCACGATCAGCGCGCCGCCATCCTCGCTTGCGCCGCGCTGAATGAAGCTTTCGATCGAGACGCCGGCATCGCGCATCGCGGTCGCGATCTCGGCGAGCACGCCGGTGCGGTCCTGCACCGTCAGGCGCAGGAAGCTGCGGCCGTTCCGGTCGCCCGAATCGGCGCGGGGTGGACGCGCCAGCGATCCGACGGGCATGGCGAAGGCCGGCCCATATTCGTTGCGCGCGACATCGATCAGATCGGCGACGACCGCCGATGCGGTCGGACCGTCGCCGGCGCCGGCGCCCTGGAAGAACAGCCGCCCGACGAAATTGCCTTCTGCCACCACGGCGTTGAGCGAGCCCGAGACATGCGCCAGCGGATGCGCCATCGGCACGAGGCAGGGATGGACACGCTGGAACAGCCCGTCGCCGTCTGCCTCCGCCAATCCGACCAGCCGGACACGGAAACCAAGCGCCTGTGCTTCCAATATGTCGGCCGCGATCAGGTGGCGGATACCGGTGGTCGCGACACCGTCGAAATCGAGCTCGCTGCCGAACGAAAGGCTGGCGAGGATCGACAGCTTGTGCGCGGCATCGACGCCGTCGATGTCGAAGCTCGGATCGGCCTCGGCATAGCCCAGCGCCTGCGCTTCGGCGAGGACATCGGCAAAGTCGCGCCGGTCCTTTTCCATCGTCGTCAGGATATAGTTGCAGGTGCCGTTGAGGATTCCGTAGACCCGCTTGATCTCGTTGGCGGCCGCGCCTTCGCGCAGCCCCTTGATCACCGGGATGCCGCCGCCGACCGCGGCCTCGAATTTCAGCGGAATGTCCTGCGCGTCGGCGATGCCGGCCAGGCTCAGGCCGTGATGCGCGATCATCGCCTTGTTGGCGGTGATGAACGCCTTGCCCGCGCCCAGGGTGCGGCGCGCGAGCGCAAGTGCCGGCCCGTCCGATCCGCCGATCAGCTCGACCACGGCATCGACGCCCTCGATCTCGCCGAGTGTCGTCATGTCGTCGACCCATTGGAAGCCCGAGATATCGACTCCGCGATCCTTGCTGCGGTCGCGCGCGGAGACCGCGACGATCTCGATCGCTCGGCCGGCCCGCCGTTCGATGAGTGCGCGGTTGACCTCGAGCAGGCGAATCACGCCGCCGCCCACCGTGCCAAGTCCCGCCATCGCCACTCTCAGCGGTTCCGCCATAACGCTTCGTTCCCCTTGATTTGCGGCTCTCCTAGAGCCTGATCGGCATCGGTGGAAGCACTTCGTGTTCCGTCATGGTGCGGCACACTCCGTCCACGTCCTGCTGCGGCCCATCTCGAACATCGCGATAAGACCTTGACTGGAGGGCGCCGTGATGTTGCCCTCCATGTTCGCCCTGGGGGGCGAGTCCCCCGGGGCGTGGATCAACCTGTTTGCAGGGAGAGAGACTGTGCCGCCCCGAAACACCAATATTCCCGCGCATGCCGCGCGCCATCCCAATGAAATGCTGATCGGGCTCGATTCGACGCTTGATGGCGTCGACGGCGATCTCGACGATTATGATCCCCGTCAGCGCGACGAGATCCTCGCGGCGACGGGGGACGGCGAGACCCGCCATGTCTTTCTGCTCGATCAGGGCGAATAGGGGCGATCCTGACCCGGGAGCATTTTCTTTGATCGCTGCAAGGCAATAACGCCTCGCTTGCGCGGCCGCGTCTGCTAAGGCGCGCGGCATGGATGCGCGTACCTCGCATGGCCGGACCGGACTGTTCTACGGATTGTCGGCATATCTGATCTGGGGTTTCCTCCCGGTCTTCTTCAAGCAGCTTGGATCGGTTTCGGCCGGGGAAGTCGTGGCGCAGCGCATCCTGTGGTCGCTGGTGCTGTTGGCCGCGCTGATCACGTTCGGCCGGCGCTGGCCGCATATGCGCACGGCGCTCCGTAATCCCGTCGCACTGCGTTATCTGGCACTTTCCGCCGCGCTGATCGCGGCGAACTGGCTGGTCTATATCTGGGCAGTTCTCAACGGCCATGTCCTGGCATCGAGCCTCGGCTATTTCCTCAATCCGCTGATCAATGTCGCGCTCGGCGTGATCTTCCTGAAGGAACGGCTCGGCCGGGTGCAGATGGTCGCCGTGGCGCTGGCGGCCGCCGGCGTTCTCGTTCTCGCGGCGGGCGCGGGGTCAGGCCTGTGGATCAGCCTCACCCTTGCCTTCAGCTTCGCGGTCTACGGCCTGCTGCGCAAGATGGCGCCGGTCGAGGCGATCGAAGGCCTGTCGATCGAGACGATGATCCTCTCGCCGTTCGCACTCGGCTGGATATTCTGGCTGTCGGGCACGGAAAAGGCGGCGTTCGGATCGGATTCCACCGTCACGATGCTGCTCGTGATCAGCGGCGTGGTGACCGCCGTGCCTCTGCTATTGTTCGCGGCAGCGGCACGGCGCATGCCCTATGCGACGCTCGGCCTGCTCCAATATGTCGCGCCGACGATCGTCTTCCTGCTCGCCGTTTTCGTCTATGGCGAGCCGCTGACAGTCTCGCACATCCTCTGCTTTACGCTGATCTGGACGGGGCTTGCGGTCTATACGGCCGGCACGGTCGCCGGAATGCGCCGTGTGCAGGTGACCGAACCGACCTGAACGCGGCCGGCTCCGGCAGGATCATTCGGTGATTTTGATCGTGCCCGCGCTGTGGCCGGTCGCAGCGGGCGTCAGTGTCAGCGTGAAGGCGTCGCCATCGTCGGTTTTGCCCGACAGCCCGGTCGCGGCCTCGGCCACGGCAAAGCTCTCGGCCTTCATCTTTTCCAGGAACCATGCCTTCACCGTCGCCGCGTCGGCGGGTGAATCGAACGCGATCGTCACGGCATCGCCGACCTTGCCCTTCTCCGCCGCGTCGATGTTCATCGACGTCACCTTGGAGCCGGGATAGAGCTTCACTCCGCCGATATCGAAATTGTCGGCGTCGAGCTGGACCTTGGGCAGCTTGATATTGGCTTCGAATCCCGGAACGTCGATCTTCACCTGGCCGCTATTGCCATCGACGCTGGCGACCGCCGGCTTGCCTTCGCTGTCATTGCCCTTGATCGAGATGCTGGTGCCGGTGTCGTCGCCGCCACAGCCGGCGAGCAGCGTCAGTGGGGCAGCCAGGGCAAGAAGGGAAGCGCGCATCGGATCGTCTCCTACTGTATTAATGCAATAATACAGCTCTGATGTTCGGCGGTCAAGCGCGGGCGATCATAGCGGCTCGAACCGGATCGGCAGTCCGTCCCTGGGTTTTGGAATCGGCCAATATTGCCACGCCGTCTCGCCCTGGTGCGTGCGCACGATGCGATGCGTGGTCAGCAGATGATAGAAGAAGGTCTTGGCCTGCAGATAAGCGAAGTGGAGCCCCAGGCACATATGCGCGCCGCCGCCGAACGGCACCCAGGCGAATTTATGCCGTCCGCGCGCCGCGTCTGGCGCGAAGCGCATCGGATCGAAGCGTTCCGGATCGGGCCAGATCTCGGGCATTTTGTGGGTGAAGGCGACAGCCGCGGCCACATAGGTGCCTGCCGGGAAATCATAGCCGCCAAAAGAGAAGTCACGCACCGCGCGGCGGGGGATGGACGGAACGGGCGGGATCAGGCGAAGCGTCTCCTTGAAGGCGTAGTCGGTCAGCACGAGCTCATCGACGCGCTCATAGGGCAGCGAATCTCCGTTGAGCCCGAGGCCCAGCATCTCTTCACGCAGCCTTTCCTCCCATTCGGGATTGCGGCTGAGTTCCGAGATCATCGACGTGACCGAAGAGGTGATGGTGTCGTGCGCGGCCATCATCAGGAAATTCATGTGATCGACGATCTCGTCGTCGGTCAGCAGGCTGCCGTCCTCATGCGTTGCGCGGCAGATCTGGCTGAACATGTCTTCGCCATCGCCGGCGCGCCGCTTCGGCACTTCGCGTCCGAAGTAGTCGAGCAGATATTCGCGGCCCTTCACACCGCGCCGCATGTCGGTGAAGGGCAGGGGGATGCGCACCACGCCGACCGTTGCCTGCACCATGTCGACAAATGCCTGATTCACGCGCTGTGCGTCCGGCCCCAATGGAATGCCCAGAAAGGACGAGGCGGCCAGGTCGAGGGTCAGTTGCTTGATCTCGCGATAGAATAGGATGTCGCGTCCGCTCCAGGCCGGAATCCGTTCGGCAATGCCCTGATTGAGCGACTCGGCATAGCGGCGCATCGGCTCCGGCTTGAAGGCGACGGAAAGCACGCGGCGATGCGCGCGGTGCTTTTCGAAATCGATCAGCATCAACCCGCGCGGGAACAGCAGATTGAGCATCGGGCCCCAACCCTGTTCCGACGAGAAAAGCTTGTCGCGATCGAACAGGATCAGTTCATTGGCGTCGGGACCAAGCAGCGTGACGGTCCGCCCGCCAAAACTGCGGATACGATAGACCGGACCATATCGCGCGTGCATCCGGCGGGTGAAGGCATGGGGGTCGCGGAGCTGGTCGAGCGTCGAGCCGACAAGGGGGCGTCCGTCATGCCCCGGAATATGATCGATTGCCTGGCCGACCCCGCGGGGCAGCCAATGCGGATTGGCCTCGAAGCTGTGGGCATAGGCCATGGCACGACTCCGCCTGTGTTACTGACATTCAAGTTAGTAACGCAGGCGAGCGGTCGGTGGCAAGCGCGAGATCGGCACATAAGCGGTCGGTCCGGCGGGCGATACGCAGCCCGCCGGACCCTCCTGCCGCACAGATGCTGTCCGCGATTAGCGGCAGGAAACCCCACCGCGATCGATCTCACGGCCAAGCAGCGCCCCGGCACCGGCGCCCAATATGGTCTCGAAGGTGCTCGAACGGCCCGATGCGAGCGAATTGCCGAGCAGACCGCCGACCGCGCCACCGATGATCAGGCCGGTCGTGCCGTCGTTGCGACGACAGTAATAGCGACCGTCATTGCCGCGGTAGATGCGATCGTGCCGGCTCAGGCGGCGGGGCTGATAATAGCGGCCGTCGCGATAATAGCGGGCGGCGTCGTAGCTGCGATAACCACGTTCCGGACGATTATAATCGTAGTTGCGATAGCGGCGCCAATCGCGGTTCGCCTGGCGTCGATCACGCCGTGCGTCGCGGACGTCCTCACGATAGTCGCGCCGCGCTTCGCGCCGGTCTTGCTGATATTCGCGCTGACTATAGCCTGGGGGCTGCGCCAGTGCCGGCACCGCGGGTGCGGCAAAGGCCAGCATGACCGACGCTAGAATGAGCTTTCTCATCTTATCCTCCTCAATGTTCCCCCTCTGGCGGAACGGATGCTAAACGGGTGGGAGGGAAGAGAGTTTCGTGAACGGGAAACTACCGCCCGTTCATGTGGCAGACATCGGATGGGAGATCGTTCCATGACGAAGGATGATCGCGTGGACGCCTATATCGCTCGCCAGGCCGGGTTCGCCCGCCCGATCCTCGAAACGCTGCGCGACAGTGTCAGGCGTCATTGTCCGGACGCACAGGAAACCATCAAATGGGGCTCGCCGGCCTGGATCCATCGCGGACAATTATTGTGCAGCATGGCCGCATTCAAGGCGCATGCGACCTTCGGTTTCTGGCGCGGCGCCGAAGTGACGGGCGACACCGGACGCGCGAAGGATGCGATGGGCCAGTTCGGCCGGATGACGTCGGTCGACGACCTGCCCGATCAGGCCGTGCTTGGCGATCTGATCGGGCGCGCAATGGCACTGATCGAGAGCGGAGTCAGCGCGCGGCGTGTGCTGAAACACCCCAAGCCGGCGCTTGTCGCGCCGGCCGAGTTCCTGGCGGCGCTGGGCGGCGACGCCGCGGCAGCAGCGACATTTGCGGGCCTCAGCCCCAGCCATAAACGCGAATATGTCGAATGGGTGGTCGAGGCCAAGCGACCGGAGACACGCGCGCGCCGCATTGCCCAGGCGATCGCATGGATGGCCGAGGGCAAAAACCGAAACTGGAAATACGAGCAATGCTGAGAGTCTGTTCGAGAAAGCGGGCTGGTACTGCCAGAAAGCGCTCTTTCGCGCTTTCTCAAACGGACTCCGAGCCGCAAACTGCGGCCGGATCACATGCGGATATAGCGGCGCTTGCGCTTCAATATCGCGGGCTTCGGCATGCGAATGTCCAAAAATGGTGCCGCCGAAGCGATCGGCGCGCCTTTGCGCTCTTCGCACTCGTCAGCGCCCGACCGGGGAGACGTCGAACGCGCAGCCATCGCATCGCCACCGGCGTACAGCCACCCGATCGGCGCGAGCGCAGTTGCAGCGATGATGAGAGCGGCCTTCCCCATGCGCCAACGTTGCCCTACCGAAACTTTACCGCAGATGAATGAACCTGCTCGACGCTACGTCATCGGGCCGAATCCGGTTATGAGACGAGCTTTGGCCGCCGGTCGCGCTTCGCCGGTGCCGCGCCGGTGACCGCAAGCACGGCACGAAGCCGCTGCAGGTCGATCTCGTGTTCGAATTCCGCGCCGATCTGGCCGTCGCGCGTCCAGGCCACGCGTGCGCTGACCGTGCCCAGCGAGGGCAGGCGAACGCGGACCTGATCACCCGGCTCGAAATCGCCCGAGGCATCGGCCATGAAGCCGAGCGTCGAGATGTTGCGGATCACCACATCCAGCCCATGATGCCCCGACGCGCGCAGGGTGGTGGAGACCTCCACCGCTTGCCGTTCGGCCCGCCGCCGATTGGAAGCGGGGACGTCGACGGCCATTTTCGCTGCGATATGCATGCGGATTCTCCATTTGGGCGGCCCAAGGCTAAGACCAAGGAGTAAAGATTGGGTAAGGATTGCATATCGGCAGCCCGCGTCTCGACGCGGGCCGAGGCGGCGACTAATCAGGGCTGGAATCGGGAGGCGTATCTATATGGACATGTTGGTTTCCACCGAATGGCTGGCGGGCGAGCTGGGCGCGCCGGATCTGCGCGTCGTGGACGCCACATATTTCCTGCCGGGCGGCGGCGACGCCGCGGCGCTGTACGAAGCGGGGCACATTCCGGGCGCGGTCTATATGGACCTCGAAAATCTGATCGATACCAATACCGATCTGCCCAACATGCTGCCGCCGGCCGAGAAGTTCGCCAGCCGCATGCAGTCGCTTGGCCTGGGCGACGGCAGCCG
Organism: Sphingobium sp. FW305-3-2-15-F-TSA7; assembly: GCF_058787155.1. Classification (NCBI taxonomy): domain Bacteria; kingdom Pseudomonadati; phylum Pseudomonadota; class Alphaproteobacteria; order Sphingomonadales; family Sphingobiaceae; genus Sphingobium; species Sphingobium sp. FW305-3-2-15-F-TSA7. The sequence goes on from NZ_JBYSZM010000009.1 coordinate 86,397, forward strand.
CATCGTGCTGTACGACGATTCACCCTATCGCACCGCGGCGCGGGCCTGGTGGATGCTCAAGCTGTTCGGCGCCCATCACGTCGCGATCCTCGATGGCGGTCTCGCCAAATGGAAGGCGGAGGAACGCGAGATCGCGACCGGCAAGGAGAAGCTGCGCCATCGTCACTTCACCGTATGGAAGGATGATGCGACGCTGCGCAGCCTCGACCAGATGAAGGACATCGTCGCGTTCGAGAAGGAGCAGATCGTCGATGCGCGTAGCGCCGCGCGTTTCACCGGCGAGGAGCCCGATCCGCGCCCGCGCACGCATGCCGGCCATATCCCGGGTTCGAAGAATCTGCCCTATGGCAGTCTGTTCGAGGCGGATGGGCGGTGGAAGAGCGCTGAGGGGATCCGTGCTGCGTTCGACGCGGCGGGAATCGATCTGGAGCGGCCGATGGTCACCACCTGTGGATCGGGCATCACCGCGTCGGTGCTGTTCTTCGGTGCGCTGCTGGCGGGGGCGGAGAAGGTTTCGCTCTATGACGGCTCGTGGAGCGAATGGGGCGCCGATCTCACCACCTCCAAGGCGACGGGACCGGCGTGAGCGGCGATGGCGGCGCAAAGGGCCGCGGTGACGCGACGCGGCTCGTCCAGGCCGGGCGGCGCGCCGAATGGACGGGCGGTGTCGTCAATCCGCCGGTCTGGCGCGCCTCGACCATCCTCTATGACAGCGTCGGCGAGATGCGCGCGCGTCAGCGCGACACGCACCATATGCTCTATTATGGCCGGCGGGGCACGCCGACCCAATGGTCGCTTGCCGATGCGCTGACCGAAATGGAGCCGGGCGCCGAGGGCAGCTTGCTCTATCCATCGGGCGTCGCGGCGGTCACCACGGCATTGCTCGCGGTGCTCAAGCCCGGCGACGAATTGCTGATGGTCGACAGCGCCTATGAGCCGACGCGCGCTTTCTGCAACGGCCTGCTCAAGCGTTACGGCATCACCACGCGCTATTATGATCCGATGATCGGCGCGGGGATCGAAGCGCTGATCGGCGACGCGACGCGGGCGATCTTCATGGAAAGCCCGGGCAGCCTGACCTTCGAGGTGCAGGATGTGCCCGCGATCTGCGCCGTGGCCAGGGCGCGGGGAATCGTGACGCTGATCGACAATACCTGGGCGACGCCTTTGCTGTTCCCCGCGATCGCCCATGGCGTCGATCTCACCATCCTGTCCTGCACCAAATATATTGTCGGCCATTCGGATGCGATGCTGGGGTCGGTCACCGCGACCGCCGAATATTGGCCGGCATTGCGCAGCACCACCTATGCGCTGGGCCAGCATGTCGGCCCCGACGATGCCTGGCTGGGCGCGCGCGGCCTGCGCACGCTGGGCGTCCGGATGGACCGGCATCAAAGCAGTGCGCTGGCGGTGGCCGAATGGCTGGCGGGGCGCGAAGAGGTGGCGCATGTGCTTCATCCGGCGCTGCCCGGCTGTCCGGGGCACGAGATCTGGCGCCGCGATTTTTCCGGATCCTCCGGGCTCTTCTCCTTCATTCTCGCCGGCGGCGACGATGCCGCGCGCAGTGCCTTGATCGACGGACTGGACCTGTTCGGGATCGGCTTCTCCTGGGGCGGTTATGAGAGCCTCGTCATCCCCGCCGATCCTGGCGCGCTGAGGACCGCGACGCGCTGGTCGGCGGACGGGCCGCTCGTTCGCCTCCAGATCGGGCTCGAGGATCCCGACGATCTGATCACCGACCTCGCTGCCGGGCTCGATCGCTTCCGGGCGGCGCGCGGATGACCGGATCCCGGATCGGCCTTGCGGCGGTCGGCCGTTGGCTGGTCGGCGTCGCCATCATCACGCTGCTTTTCGTGCTGCTGTCGGGCCAGGTGCCGGCGCTCGATCCGGTGATCGTCCTTATGGACCGGATCGGCTTCGAGGCAGGCCGCAACCGCATCTCGCTGTTGAGCGGCAGCCGGCTGATCGTGATCGGCGTTGCGCTTTATGTCGGCGTGCGGCTCACCCATCGACTGTTGCGCCGCTATATCCGGCGGACGGGGGCGCTCGATGCGACGCAGCGGCTGCTCGCCGAGAAGATCCTCGGCATCACGCTGGTCGTCATCGCTTTCTTCGTCGGTATCGATCTGGTCGGGATCGACCTGACCGCGCTCGCGGTCTTTTCCGGCGCGCTGGGCCTTGCCGTCGGTTTCGGCCTACAAAAGACCTTCGGCAACCTGATCGCCGGCATCATCCTGCTGATGGACCGCTCGATCAAGCCGGGCGATGTGATCGTCGTCGGCGAGAGTTTCGGCTGGGTGAACAAGATCGGCATCCGCGCCGTCTCCGTCGTGACCCGCGACGGCAAGGAGCATCTGATTCCCAACGAGAATCTGATGACGCAGGAGGTGGAGAACTGGTCCTATTCGGATCGCAACGTCCGCGTCCATGTTCCGGTCAGGGTCTCGTACGCCAGCGATCAACGACTGGCTCAGGCGCTGATGATGGAGGCGACCCGAGAGGCGCCGCGCGTGCTGGATGAGCCCCAGACCAATGTCTGGATGTCCGCGTTCGGCGAAAATGGTGTCGAATACGAGATTCTCGTCTGGATCAGCGATCCGGAAAGCGGCGTCGACAACGTCAAGTCCGACGTGCTCAACCGGTTGTGGCGGCTGTTCCTGGAGAATGGGATCGAAGTGCCGCTGCCGCAGCGCCAGGTGACGATGAGGCCCTTGCCGCCCGCCGGTTGAGGATCGGCAAGCCGGAGCCGTTCAGTCCAGCAGCATTTCCATGCGGCGGATCGACCGCTCCATCTGACGCGCCAGATATGCAGCCCCGCCGGTCACGGCACCGCCGGCACCGCGGCCCGCGATGAGGGCCGACAGGCCGGCTGCGGCATAAGCCGCGGTTTCCCCGGCCAATGCGTCGAAGCGCCGCTGCGCGATCGACGGTGCCCGATCATAGCGGCGGTCGATGTCGGGCCCGATGGACAGGGCATCGGCGGGCACATTGCCGGCCAGTTCGTCCACCAGCGCGCGGATCGCACGAAGCTGTGCGATCTGCTCGGCGGGTGCCGGCCGCGTCTCGGCGACGGGCGAGGAAGCGAGATTGGACATGTGGAAATCATAGTCGGGCCATCCCTAACAAAGGCTTAGGGTTGGACGTTGAGATTGGTGTTGCGCTGCGGCAACACAAAGCCCCGATCGTTTCGAGCGCTGGTACAATAATCTTGTGCGCCGCAGCACAATCGGTCATCTTTACCGCGTTTCCACGGTAATTCGCTCCGGTCCGTCCAGAGAAGCGAAGCCCGAAACGCAGGCGGGACGAACGCATTGAACCAGAAAGGAATATCATGCGCACGTCCATCACCGGCCTTACGGCCCTGGCTATCGCCATGCTCGCCACGCCCGCCTTCGCGCAGGATGCGCCCGAGGAGGAAAGCAGCATAACGCTTTCGGGCAGCGCGACGCTGGTCTCGGATTACCGCTTCCGCGGTATCTCGCAGACCGACAAGGAATTCGCGGTCCAGGGCGGCTTCACCGTCTCACATGATTCGGGCTTCTACGCCACGGTCTGGGGTTCCTCGATCGACGACTATGTCGCGGCCGGCGGCGACCAGGAGATCGATTTCATCGTCGGCTGGAAGAAGACCTTCGAGGGCGGCACGACGCTCGATATGGGTGTCCTCTATTATTATTATCCCGGCGCCGAGGATATCGTGCCCGGCTATGACAGCGACTTTTTCGAGCCCTATATCTCGGTCTCGCATACGTTGGGCCCGGTCACCGGCAAGCTGACCGCCAACTATGCGCCCAAGTCCAACGCGCTGTCGATTGGCGGCGGCAAGGAGGACAATCTCTATCTCGCCGCCGATCTGTCGACGGGCATTCCGAACACGCCGGTGTCGCTGTCGGCGCATTTCGGTCACAGCTTCGGTCCGAGCTTCCTGACCATCGGCAAGGAATATAGCGACTGGAGCGTGGGCGCGACCTACGCCTGGAAGAATCTGTCGTTCGGCCTGTCCTATGTCGACACCGACGGCACGTCGTTCAATGCGATCAGCGGGAAGAACATCGCCAAGGCCGGCATCGTCGCCTCGGTCGGCGTTTCGTTCTGATGCCGCTGGAGCGCCGTGCGAACGGATGGAAATCCGTCGATCGCAGACGGTGCGCGATGACAGGCAATTGTGAGCATGTCGTGATCCCATCCGGGCACGGCATGCTCCATGGCCAAGGTTTGGGGAGGGCCTGATAGCTGCTCGCGCGGAGGCGATGTCGCAATCCGCAGCGGGCGCGCAGGCTCAATGGGGGAAGGGGCCGGGCACCGGGGGGTGCGCGGTCCCTTTTCCGTTCAGATGGATAGAGGCCCGCCGGATATCCGACGCATGCCTTATTTCGGCGTGGTCGCGCGTGCGTCCTGACCGTCGCCCTCGGGCGCGGCGATGATGTCGCGGGTCACGGCGCCCTTGTCGACGACGTCGGTCTTGGGATCGCCCACGTCCGAACGGATGCCCGGCGACGAGCGAGTGCCGCCCGCCTGGCTGACGACGCCGCTTTCTGCTGCGCTGCGAGCCGACGGGCCGCCGAACATCGCCTGAAGCGCCTGGGTGCTCGAATCCGCCTCCGATGCGCGCGGGGCGCCGGGGGCGGGGGGCAGCAGCGCGAAATCGGGTGGAATCACCAAAGGCGCGTTGCGCGTGACGGCGAACTCGTCCGGACGTTCACGGTCCAGATAGCCGCTCGATCCGCATGCGGACAGGCCGGCCACAGCCATCCCCAAAATTGCGATCAATGCCGGCTTACGCATCCACAGTCTCCGTACCATTCGCCACATCCCCGGTCTTGTCGCGTATCAACAGCGCGCGAACCAGCAGGATGAGCACACCGATGGTAATAGCAGCATCGGCGACGTTGAAAATCAAAAAGGGACGGATCTCGCCGAAATGGAGATCCGCGAAATCGACGACATGGCCAAAGCGCACGCGATCGACGATATTGCCGAGCGCGCCGCCCAGAACCAGCCCCAGGCCGAGGATATCGGCGCGGCGCTTCTCCTTCCACATCCAGATCGTCACGCCCACGCTGATGCCGATGGTCAGCGCGACCAGCCCCCAGCGCATCGCCTCGCTGTCGGCGCGCAGAAAGCCCATCGAGACGCCGTAATTCTCGACATAGGTCAGGTTGAAGAAGGGCAGGATCTCGAGCGACTTGCCATAGCCGTCGATCCCCAGCGGACCGGTGACGACATATTTGACGATCTGGTCGGCGATGAAGATCGCAAGCGCCAGGAACAGGCCGAGACGGCGATGGGATCGGATGGCTTCGGTCATCACGTGCCTTTTACTGCCATTCCCGCGAAAGCGGAAATCGGAGATGTCGGACGGCGCGGCGGATCGGCCGATCCCCACCAAGCGGATCAGCCATTCACCACCGTTTCGCAACGCCCGCACAGATCGCCATCCTCGACGACCTCGGGCAGATGGCGCCAGCAGCGGCCGCATTTCGACTTTTCGGTGCGCTCGACGGCGACGGCATCGCCGGCGACGGCGCTTGCCACGATGCAGATCTCCGCGAAATCATCGGCCGACAGGCCGGCGAGATCGGGAACGACCACTTCGGCCTCCAGGCTCGATCGGACGACCTTGTCGCGGCGCAGCGGTTCGATCGCCTCGGTCACGCTCTCGCGTCGTGCGCGCACATTCTGCCATTTGGCGCCCAGTGCCGCGTCCACCCAGCCGGCGTCGACTTCGGGCCAGACCAGCATGTGAACCGATGCATCCTCGTCGGGGAAGCGGCTCTGCCAGACTTCCTCGGCGGTGAAGGGGATGATCGGCGTCGCATAGCGGACAAGCGCGTGGAACAGCGTGTCGAGCACGGTGCGATAGGCGCGGCGCTTCGGATCCGAAGCCGCGTCGCAATAGAGGCTGTCCTTGCGGATATCGAAGAAGAAGGCCGACAGGTCCTCATTGGCGAAATCGGTCAGCGCGCGGATATAGCGGTTGAACTCGAAGCCATCGGTCGCGGCGCGAAGATCGGCGTCGAGCGTCGCGAGCAGATGGAGGGCATAGCGCTCCAGCTCGGGCATCTCCGAAACCGGAACCGCCTCGGCCGCGTCATAGCCGTCGAGCGCGCCGAGCAGGTAGCGGAAGGTGTTCCGAAGCTTGCGATACGAGTCCGACGTGCCGGCCAGGATCTCCTTGCCGATGCGGACATCCTCGAAATAATCGACCGAGGCGACCCACATGCGCAGGATATCGGCGCCGCTCTCGCCGATGATCTTGAGCGGATCGACGACATTGCCGAGCGACTTCGACATCTTCTTGCCCTGGCCGTCGAGCGCGAAGCCGTGGGTGAGCACTGCATCATAGGGCGCGCGACCGCGCGTGCCGCTCGATTCGAGCAGCGACGACTGGAACCAGCCGCGATGCTGGTCCGATCCCTCGACATAGAGATTGGCGCGAACGCCCTCGCCATAACGCTGTTCGATCACGAAGGCGTGGGTCGAGCCGCTGTCGAACCAGACGTCGAGAATGTCGGTGATGACTTCGTAGTCGGCAAGATCGTAATCGGGGCCGAGCAGCGCCTGGTGATCGGCCTGATACCAGGCATCGGCGCCGCCGGCCTCGAACGCGGCGACGATACGGGCGTTGATCCCCGCGTCGATCAGATATTCGCCGCTCTGGCGATGGACATAGAGCGCGATCGGCACGCCCCAGGCGCGCTGGCGGCTGATCACCCAGTCGGGGCGTCCCTCGACCATCGCATTGATGCGGTTGCGCGATTTCTCGGGCACCCAGCGCGTATGCGTGATCGCATCGAGCGCGATCTGACGCAGCGTCGCGCCATTGCCCTGGGCATGGCCGCGAACCTCCTGTTCGTCGTCGAGCTCGACGACGGGCGCAGGCGCAGTGCCGGTCTGTGGCTGGTCCATCGGGATGAACCATTGCGGCGTGCAGCGGAAGATGATCTTGGCCTTGGACCGCCAGCTGTGCGGATAGCTGTGCGAGAAATCGTCGGACGCGGCGAGCAGGGCACCTGCGTCGCGCAGATCGTTGCAGATCGGTCCGTCGCTGGCGACGAACTTCTTGTTGATCACGCTGCCCTGGCCGCCCAGCCACAGCCAGTCGTCGCGGTACATGCCCGCACCGTCGACCGCGAAGACCGGATCGATGCCGTTCGCCTTGCACAGCAGGAAATCGTCCTCGCCATGGTCGGGCGACATGTGGACCAGGCCGGTACCCGCATCGGTGGTGACGAAGTCGCCCGCCAGGAAGGGGCGGGGCTTGGCGAAGAAACCGCCGAGATGATGCATCGGATGGCGTGCGATCGTGCCCGCGAGATCCGAACCCTTGACGGGCATCGTGCCGACAAGCGTCAGGCCCGTACGCTTCTGGAAGGTCTCAGCCAGTTCCTCGGCGATCAGGAGTCGGGTCGAGGAATCCGGCGATTGATACAGATCATACTGGATGTCCGGCCCATAGGCCAAAGCCTGGTTGACCGGGATCGTCCAGGGCGTGGTGGTCCACACGACCGCATGCGCACCGACCAGTTCGGGAATCGCGCTTTCGACGATCTCGAATGCGACGTCGATCTGGGTCGAGATCACATCCTCATATTCGATTTCGGCTTCGGCGAGCGCGGTCTTCTCGACCGGGCTCCACATCACCGGCTTGGCGCCGCGATAGAGCTGGCCGGTCTCGGCGAATTTGAGAAGTTCGCCGACGATCGCGGCCTCGGCCTCGAACTTCATGGTCAGATAGGGATCGTCCCAATCGCCCATCACGCCCAGCCGCTCGAACTGCTTGCGCTGCACCGCGACCCATTTTTCGGCATAGGCGCGGCATTCGGCGCGGAACTCGGCCGGGGGAACCTCGTCCTTGTTCAGCTTCTTCTTGCGATATTCCTCTTCGATCTTCCATTCGATCGGCAGGCCGTGGCAATCCCAGCCGGGGACATAGGGCGCATCCTTGCCGAGCAGCGACTGGCTGCGGACGACGATGTCCTTCAGCACCTTGTTCATCGCATGGCCCATATGGATATCGCCATTGGCATAGGGCGGGCCGTCATGAAGCAGGAAACGTTCACGGCCGGCACGCTGCGCGCGCAGCTTGCCGTACAGGTCCATCTTCTCCCAGCGCTCCAGAATCGCCGGTTCCTTCTGGGCCAGTCCGGCCTTCATGGGGAAGTCGGTCTTCGGCAGGAAGACGGTGTCGCGATAGTCGGGTTTTTCAGTCATATCGGGCGGCTGCTTAGCTGAGGAGGGGAAGCGGGGAAAGAAAATCCTCCCTGAGTGGGAGCGGTCGGGGGTGGGGCTCGGTGCATGACCCCTCCACCATGCTGCGCATGGTCCCCCTCCCCTCCAGGGAGGATCTAGGGTGTCAGGATTTCTCGGGCGGCTGCGCAGTCGCGTTCGATCTGCGTGACAAGCGGCTCAAGGCCATCAAACTTCATCTCGTCGCGGATGAAATGGATCAGTTCGACCTCGATCATCTGGCCGTAAAGGCTCTCGTTGAAATCGAAGAAATAGGGCTCGAGCAGCTCCTTGGGCGGATCGAATGTCGGCCGGATGCCGAGATTGGCGACGCCGTCGAGCAGCCGGCCGTCGGGCAGGCGACCGCGGACCGCGTAGATGCCGTAGCGCGGACGCAGATAGGGGCCGAGCGCGATATTGGCAGTGGGATAGCCGATGGTGCGACCGAGCTTGTCGCCGTCGATCACCACGCCCTGGATGGCGAAGGGACGGGTGAGCAGCCGCGCGGCAGTGTCGCAGTCGCCCGCCTGGAGCGCTTCACGGATGCGGCTGGAGGATACCGGCGCGCCGTCCAGGCTCACCGGGCCTACCGTCTCTGCGATCATACCGAGCGCGGCGCCCAGTTGGGCCAGCGTGGCGACATTGCCGCTGCGGCCCTTGCCGAACGTGAAATCCTGGCCCGTCACCACCGCCGCCGCGCCGGCATCCTCGACGAGGATCGCGGCGAAATCCTCGGCGCTCTTCGCGGCGAGCATCGCGTCGAAGGTGAAGACCAGCATCGCATCCGCGCCCGCTTCGGCGAACAGCCGCTCGCGCTGGTCGAGCGTGGTCAGACGAAAGGGCTGGGCATCGGGCCGGAAGAAGCGGACGGGATGCGGATCGAAAGTGGCGACGAGCACCGGGCGGCCCTCGGCGCGCGCGCGCGCGACGGCGCGGCCAACCACGGCCTGATGGCCGAGGTGGAATCCGTCGAAATTGCCCAGCGCGATCACGCCCCCGCGATACTGCTCGGGAACGGGCCGCTCACCCGAAAGCCGCTCCATGCGCGGGGCTGTAGCGTTGGGCGGAGCGGGGGGCAATGGCTTGGCGGACGTCGGTGCCGTCAGCGGACGGGAAGGGGCACGAGACCCTGAGTCAGCAGGCGCAGGACGTTGCCGCCCATCACGGCACGGATCTCGTCATCGGTGAAGCCGCGGTCGACAAGCGCCTGGGTGATCGCGGAAAGCTGGCTGACATCCCAGCGCGTCGTGACCGCGCCGTCGAAATCGCTGCCCAGTCCGACATGCTGGATACCGACGAGGTCGCGGACATGCGCCACCGCCGCGGCGACCGCCTCGGCGCTGGTATCGCAGATCGCGGCGTCCCAATAACCGATGCCGATCACGCCGCCGGTCCGGGCGACGCCGCGAATCTCGTCGTCGGTCAGGTTGCGGTTGACCTTGCATGTCGCCTGGACGCCGCCATGGCTGGAGACGACGGGCCGCGTCGCCATCGCCAATATCTCGGCGACCGCCGCATGGCTGGCATGCGCGATGTCGACGACCATGCCGCGCGCTTCCATCATCCCGACGATCTGCCGGCCGAGCGGCGTGAGGCCACCCTTTTTCAACCCGTGCATCGATCCGGCGACTTCATTGTCGAAGAAATGGGCGAGGCCGGCCATGCGGAAGCCGGCCTTGTAAAGCACGTCCAGATTTTCGGCCTTGCCTTCGAGATTCTGAAGCCCTTCGATCGACAGCAATGCACCGGTGACCGGGCCGCCGGCGCGGCGATCGGCGAGCAGGCGAGTGACGTCGTCGCCCGTGCGGATGATGCGCAGCCGTCCGCCGGATTTCAGCTCCGCGCGGCCGAGCTTTTGCGAATGCCAGAGCGAGCGCTGGAGCAGCGAGGTCCAGGTGCGCGGTGGTTGAAGCTGGGCGACGGTCAACATCGTGATGTTGTCGGTGTCCGCACCGTTCGCGTCGTAATTCTGGTTCTTCGGGCTCTTGGTGACCGACGAGAAGACCTGAAGCGCGACATTGCCGGCCTCCAACCGCGCCAGATCGACCTGACCCTGCGCGCGCGTGCCTGTCAGGCTGCGCTTCCACATCAGCGTGTCGGCGTGGAGATCGGCGATCTGGAGCGATTTGTGCAGCGATTCGGTATGCGGCGCGATCGTCGGCAGCGGGCCGGGAACGACGATGTTCATGCTGCGCTCGACCATGCCGGGGGCCACGCCGAACAGGCCGATCGCGGCGATGATGAGGATGGCGCCGAGCCCGATCCACACCCAGCGAATCATGCGCGGACCAATGTCACGAAGCTGTAGGCCGGGCGACCGCCCTCCGCATCGTGGTGCTCGCGGCGCAGTTCGCGCCAGCCGGCGCCGGGATGGTCGATCCTGGCATCGCCTTGTGCGTCGAGATGCACTTCGGTCAGCTCGATCCGGTCGGCGCGGGGCAGCAGCAGGCGATAGATTTCGGCTCCGCCGATCACCGAGACATGTGGCGCATTGGCGAGCTTGAGCGCTTCGTCGACGGTGGCGGCGCGTTCGGCGCCATCCTCCTGCCAATCCGGATCGCGGGTCAGGACGATATGGCGCCGGCCCGGCAGGATGCCCGGCAGGCTGTCGAACGTCTTGCGTCCCATGATCATCGGCGCACCGACCGTCAGCGACTTGAAGCGGCGCAGATCGGCCGGAAGCTGCCAGGGCAGGGCGCCGTCATGTCCGATGACGCCATTGTCGGCGCGCGCGAGGATCAGGACGATCTCGGGATGTGCGGTCACGCGGCTGGAGGCCCGAAGGGCGCAGGATGTGGTGTGCGGGTCACCGTCTAGACCGCCACCGGCGCCTTGATGTGCGGATGCGGCTCGTAGCCGACGATCTCGAAATCCTCATATTCATATGCATCGATCGACTCGGGCGTGCGCAGGATGTGGAGCGCGGGCAGGGGACGGGGATCGCGGGCGAGCTGTTCGCGCGCCTGATCGAGATGGTTGAGGTAGAGATGCGTGTCTCCGCCCGTCCACACGAACGTGCCGGGCTTCAACCCGCATTGGTCGGCGAGCATATGGGTCAGCAGCGCATAGCTCGCGATGTTGAAGGGAACCCCCAGGAACACGTCGGCGCTGCGCTGATAAAGCTGCAGGTTGAGCCGGCCGTTCGCGACCTGGGTCTGGAACAGGCAATGGCACGGCGCCAATGCCATGCGATCGACTTCGCCGGGATTCCAGGCGGTGACGATCTGGCGGCGCGAGCCGGGATTGGCGTTGATCTGGTCGATCAGCGCGGCGATCTGGTCGATATGACGGCCGTCCGCGGTTTCCCAGTCGCGCCATTGCTTGCCGTAGACGGGGCCGAGATCGCCGTCCTCATCGGCCCATTCGTCCCAGATGCTGACCCGATTCTCCTGCAGCCAGCGGACATTGGTCTCGCCCTTCAGGAACCAGAGCAGCTCATAGACGATCGAGCGCAGATGCAGTTTCTTGGTCGTGAGCAGCGGAAAGCCCTGCGCCAGGTCGAAGCGCATCTGATGGCCGAACACCGCGAGCGTACCGGTGCCGGTGCGGTCGTCCTGCCGGGTACCTTCGTCGAGGATTCGGCGGAGGAGGTCGAGATAAGGCTGCATGGTCGCCGACTTATGGCGGGGCGCGGCGCAGTCGCCAAGCCCTAGAGTTGATCCATATGCGGGACCGGGCCGTCCCGGTGCGAATATCGATCCGGTTCACCCCTTGCAGGGCTTGATCTCTTCGGGCCGGGGGCGCGTGCCCGATGCTTCGAACTGGGCGATATAGCCGTCGACCGCGGGCAAAGGCGTGTTCTCGACCAGCTTGTAGCCGACCGCGGCGAACTCGCATTGCAGCAGGGCGATCGGCGTGCCGTGATTGGGCGTCGGGCGCTCGGCGTCGACCACCACCACGCGGCCGCGGACACCCAGCGACGGACGCATCCGCCACAGGAACTCATAGGGCTGCTCGATCTCATGATACATATGAACCATGAAGATCCGGTCGAAACTGTGCTCGGGCAGCTTGGGATCGGCGGGTTCGCCCAGACGGACGCTGACATTGTCGAGGCTTTCGCGGGTGACGCGTGCCGCGAGTGCGTCACGAACCTGCGGCACGATATCCTCAGCGAGGACGCGCCCCTTCTCGCCGACGCGCTGGGCAAGGCGAATCGTGTAATAACCTTCGCCCGCGCCGATATCGGCGACGGTCATGCCCGGCTTGATGCCGGCCAGATCCATCACCGTGCCCGATTCGTTGACGCGATCGCGCGCCTCCTCGGTCGAAAAGCGACTGGCGGTGATCGGCGCGACCGGGCGGTCGGCCGCCGGGAATTCGGGCGGTTGCTCGCTCGGCTTGCACGCGGCGAGCATCAGCAGGAGCGGGACCGCCCGTCTCAATCGACATCCTCCACGACGACCGTCTCGCCGGTGACGCGTTGCGACAGCGCCGCGGCCATGAACGGATCGAGCGCGCCGTCGAGCACGTCGTCCGGTGCGGTCGAGATGACGCCGGTCCGCAGATCCTTCACCAGCTGATAGGGCTGGAGCACATAGGATCGGATCTGGTGGCCCCAGCCGATCTCGGTCTTGGCCGCATATTCGCCGCTCGCCGCGGCTTCGCGCTTCTGCAACTCGGCTTCGTAGAGACGCGCCTTCAGCATGTTCATCGCGGTGGCGCGGTTCTTGTGCTGCGAACGGTCGTTCTGGCTGGCGACGATGATGCCGGTCGGAATGTGGGTGAGGCGCACCGCCGAATCGGTGGTGTTGACGTGCTGGCCACCCGCGCCCGACGCGCGATAGGTGTCCATCTTGATGTCGCCTTCGTTGAGCTCGATGTCGATATTGTCGTCGATCACCGGGTAGACCCATACCGACGAGAAGCTGGTGTGCCGCCGCGCCGACGAATCATAGGGGCTGATGCGCACCAGGCGGTGGACGCCGCTTTCGGTCTTGGCATAGCCATAGGCGTTTTCGCCCTTGATCTGGAGCGTCGCGGATTTGATTCCGGCCTGTTCGCCCGCCTGATATTCGACCAGCTCGACCTTGAATCCGCGCTTCTCCGCCCAGCGCTGATACATGCGCTGGAGCATTTCGGCCCAATCCTGGCTCTCGGTGCCGCCGGCACCGGCATGAACCTCCAGATAGGCATCATTGGCGTCGGCTTCGCCGGCGAGTAGCGCCTTGATCTTGTCCTCATCGGCGCGCGCCGACAGTGCGGCGAGGCCGGCGACGCCCTCGTCGACCATCGCGTCGTCGCCCTCGGCCTCGGCCATCTCCATCAGCTCGATCGTATCGCTGAGTTCGGTCTGGATCGCGCGCGTCGCGCCGATCGCCTCGTCGAGGCGGCGGCGCTCGCGCATCACGTCCTGCGCCGCTTTGGGATCGTCCCAAAGCGTCGGATCCTCGACGCGTGCGTTCAACTCGTCGAGCCGACGCAGCGCGCGATCCCAGTCCAGGAAACGGCGGAGCAGCGCGAGCGCGTCGTTGATCTTGTCGGCATGTGCCTGCGCTTCGGCGCGCATTTTCGAAACTCCAATGACTTGCGATACCATCCGGCTGCACCGGCATGACGCCGTGGGTTAGTAAATCCCGTCCTGCTTTTGCAAGAACTCGCTGTCGTTTCTCGGCCGGGCGGCTCCGGCGGCGACAGCGGCGGGATCCTTTTTCTTGTCCTTGGCGATCTCGTCGCGGCGGATCGAGCGGCGCGGTTCGCTTTCGGGCTTGAAGGCTTCCCAGATCACCGCTGCCTTGGGATCGCCGCCCGACGGCCACGCGCCGAAGACCTTGCGGCCCGACCGGCGATCGATCCGCACCATGCGGATGCCCGGCGGCGCGCGGAACGGAACGACGGGCATATCCTTAAACGCTTTCTGCGCGAATGCCTTGAAGATCGGCGCGGCCAGCGTGCCGCCCTGCGCATAACCGCCCATCGGTCGCGGCTGATCGAATCCCATATAGACGCCGGCAACGACATCCGCGGAACCGCCGACGAACCAGACATTGGTCGGGCCGCTGGTCGTGCCGGTCTTGCCGAAGATCGGACGGCCGAGCTCGCGCAGCGTGGTCGCGGTGCCGCGCTGCACCACGCCTTCCAGGATATGGACCATCTGGAATGCCGTCATCGGATCCATTGCGAGCTTGGTGCGCGCCGGCGGACGCGGCATCGCCTTTCCGTTCCAGTCCTTGGCGTTGCAGCCCTCGCACGGCCGCGTGTCGGCGCGATAAACCGCCTTGCCATGGCGATCCTGGACGGAGTCGATCAGCGTCGGCGTCATCGCCCTGCCGTTATTGGCGAGGATCGAATAGGCATTGGTCAGGCGCAGAACCGTGGTGTCGCCCGCGCCGAGCGCGACCGCCAGCACCTGCGGATAATTCTTGCCGGGCAGGCTGACGCCCATTGCGGCCGCCATCTTGACCACCTTGTCCATGCCGGTCTGGCTGGCGGCGCGGACGGTCATCAGGTTGCGCGACTGTTCGATGCCCCAGCGCATCGTCTGCGGTCCGGCGCCGGCGCTGCCGCCGAAGTTGCGGAAGCATTTCTGACCCAGCCGGGCGCCCTGATAGACGCAGAAGGGACCGTCGACGATGATCGATGCCGGGGTCATGCCCGTGTCGAGCGCGGCGGAATAGGCGATCGGCTTGAAGGTGGAGCCGGGCTGGCGTTCGGCTTGCGTTGCGCGGTTGTAGCTCTGCAGCCGCGCGTCGAAGCCGCCCTGCATGGCGAGCACGCGGCCGGTATGGGGATCCTCGACCACCATGCCGCCCGAAATCTCGGGGATGTTGCGCAGGCCCCAGACGCTGCCTTCCGGCGCGACGGCGATGAGGTCGCCCGGATTCATCACCGAGAAGGCGGTCTCCGCCGTGCCGCGCTTGGGCATCGCCGCGAAGCCGGCCGGCATCGTGCCCGTCGCGCCGTCGGGGAAACCGATTTCGGCGGCACTGGCCGATTTGGACAGCACGGCGGCGATCCGCCAGTCCTTGTAATCGACGCCGATATTGCGCAGCGCCAGATTGGTGCGCCAGCGCTCGCCGACCTCGATCTTGTCGATCGGGCCATGCCAGCCGCGGCCGCCATCATAACGGATCAATCCGGCGCGCAACGCGTCCTGGGTGTAATCCTGATAGGCCGGGTTGAACGAGGTGCGGACCCACAGTCCGCCGCCATAGACGCTGTAGGGATTGCGGCCGCCATCGGCATTCTCGCCATATTTGTCGATCAGCTGGCGGCGGACCTCTTCCATATAATAGCCGCCGACATATTCGTAGCGCGCGCCGATATTGGGCCGGATGCCGAGCGGCGCGGCCTGGGCGGCGCGCATCTGGCCTTCGGTGATGAAATTGTTGCGATGCATCTCCGACAGCACGAAATTGCGTCGTGCGGTCGCCTTGGCGACGTCGCGGCTATAGGTCGAGGGCGCCTTGGGGAGAATCGCGAGAAACGCCATTTCGGGCAGGGTAAGCGTCTCGACATCCTTGTCGAAATAGGCGCGCGCCGCTGCCTGGACACCGAAGCTCTGCCGTCCCAACGCGATCTGGTTGAGATAGAGTTCCATGATCTGCTGCTTGGTCAGCACCGATTCGATGCGCTTGGCGAGGATCGCTTCCTTCACCTTGCGGACATAGCTGAGCTCGTTGGTCAGCAGCAGGTTCTTCGCCACCTGCTGGGTGATGGTGGAGGCGCCGACCGGACGGCCGTCGCTGGTCAGATTGTTGATCATCGCCGCGACGATGCCTGGATAGTCGAGGCCGCCATGCTCGAAGAAGGTGCGGTCTTCCGCCGCCAGGAAGGCGCGGACGAGCAGCGGCGGATATTCGGCATAGGACAGCTGGACGCGGCGTTCGCGGGCATAGCTGTGGATCGGCGTGCCGTCGATCGAGCGGACATTGGTCGGCAGCGGCGGCTCGTAGGTCAGCAATGTCTCGGCCGAAGGCAGGTTGCGCGCGAAGATCACCCAGATCAGCAGGAAGCCGAGCAGCATGAGCAGCGCGAGCCCCAACAGCCATTGGACCCAGCGTTTGGCGCGCCAGCGTGCGAGCAACGCCCATGCGCCGCTCGCCTCGCGTCTGAGACGATAGCTGAAATTCTGGTCCGAGGCCTCGGTCATGCCTGACCGGCTCTAGCAAAGATTTGGCGCGATGCCAGCCGGGCTGCGACCAAATTCCTTTCGGCCCGGCGTCAGCGCGATGCCAACTGGCGCGCGAAATGGGTTTCGATCGCGCGCGCCGCGCCGGTCGCGATCCGTTTGCGGCCCTCGGTGGAGAACAGGAATTTCATATCCGCCTCGTTGCTGAGATAGCCGGTCTCGAACAGGACGGAGGGAACGTCGGGCGCTTTGAGCACGATCAGCGACGCGAAACGGTGATAATCGCTCCGGAAGGGGACGAGCGGCGCCGCCTCGCGCTTGAGCAGGCTCGCGAATTTGGACGAGATGTTCATCGTCTCGCGCTGGGTGAGGTCGATCAGGATCGAGCTGACGTCGTTCGTCGCGCCGCCCAGATTCACGCCGTTCAGCAGATCAGCCTTGTTCTCGCGTGCCGCAAGCCGTGCGGCTTCGCGATCGGAGGCGACTTCGGACAGCGTGTAGACGGTGGCGCCGGTGGCGTCTTCATTGCCCGCGCTGTCGGCGTGGATCGAGATGAACAGGTCGGCATTCAGCCGCCGGGCGATCTCGTAACGCTGATTGAGCACGATGAAGCGATCGTCCTCGCGCGTCAGTGCGACGCGCACGCGGCCCGAAGCGACCAGCTCGTCGCGGATGGCGCGGGCAATGGCAAGCGTCGCATCCTTCTCGCGCGCGCCGCCATGCGGAGAGATCGCGCCGGGATCATGGCCGCCGTGCCCCGCGTCGATCACCACCAGCGGCCGGCTATCGGGGCCCTGCACCCGCGGCAGCGACAGGCGCTTGGGCGGATCGAGCGGAATCGTGACCGAATAACGCCGCTTCGGCGGCGTGTTCATCGCGAGCTGCGTCCCCGACATTTCCCAGCTGCTGCGGCCGGCGCGCGCGGCCCGCGCGAATTCGGCCTGCGCCACCGGCTTGAGCGACAAGGTGAGCGTGCGCCCGTCCGCGCCGAATCGCGCGTTCGAGATCAGGGTAGGGCGGGCAAGGTCGAGCACGATGCGCGCTGTGTCGGCGTCCTGGCGCCCCTGGCGAACATGTTCGATCGGGCCGCCCGCGGCGGAGGCGGTGCCGGGTTCGACCCCCGGAATGTCGACCGCCAATCGGCGTGGCCCGTCGAGTGCGAAGGTCGAGGCCTTGTCGATCGCTTCATCGAAGCTGAGTACGACGGCGTCGCTGTCCACCGCGATGTTCTGCACGCGCGCAGCATCTGCCGAGCCGAAGGGCAGCAGTGTCGCAGCCAGGAGAAGTGTGGCGGTCATGACGCCATATTGCCAGCTCGGCCATGGGCTGGTCCATACCCTCGATATACGCAACTGGTTTCCACCCTTGGTTCACGCTCACCCGACGGACTAGGGAAAACCGTTCAAATGACGGTAAAGGATCATAGTTAACGGGCTGTTAGCTATTGAGGGCGCAAAGGGTGAGGGGCCGCGGACTTGCTTTTTGTTGCTCCGGAGGGGCGCGGGTGCTAGCGAAGTTCCGCCGGATGCGGGACAGGTTCCCCGCTGGCTTACGCATGTCGCCTGAACCGGCGATATTAACAGGTTGACGCTGCATGAGGCATTTCTCCCCTGCTCCGCATTTCGCCGAAAGGATCGGCGATGCGTTGCCGCTGTGGGGGGTTCCGGTCCGAATGGCCGGACGTGTCGACGCAGCAGAGGCGCATAATTTAATCACATCAACCCGGATGCCCGCGACACACCGACCGGCATCCGCATCATTTGGCGCGCCGCGGCTCGAACGAGACCGCACATGGCGCGCCCGGAGATTTTTCAATGACAACGCGCATGCTGATCGACGCGCGCCACCGGGAAGAAACCCGCGTGGCCGTCGTCAAGGGACACCGAATCGAGGAGTTTGATTTCGAATCCGCCGAGCACAAGCAGCTCAAGGGGAACATCTATCTCGCCAAGGTGACACGCGTCGAACCGTCGCTTCAGGCGGCGTTCGTCGATTATGGCGGCAATCGCCACGGTTTCCTCGCTTTCAGCGAGATCCATCCCGACTATTACCAGATCCCCAAGGAGGATCGCGAGGCCCTGCTCCGCGAGGAGGCCGAGCACGCCGCCGAGGAAGAGGCGCTGCGCGCCGCCCATGCCGACGATTATGACGACGACTATGATGGCGAGGCCGAGGATGGCTCCGGCGTCGAGGTCGTCGAGGCGATCGATCATGGCGACGAGGGCGAAGGCGAGGCCGATACGGGCGCGGAGGGGGACAGCCGTCCACGCCGCCGCGGCAAGGCGATCGATGACGGTGCGGTCGAATCGCTGCGCCAGAAGCGGATGAATCTGCGCCGCCGTTACAAGATTCAGGACGTGATCCGGCGCCGTCAGGTGCTGCTCGTCCAGGTCGTGAAGGAAGAACGCGGCAACAAGGGCGCGGCGCTCACCACCTATCTCAGCCTCGCTGGCCGCTATTGCGTGCTGATGCCCAATACGTCGCATGGCGGCGGCATCAGCCGGAAGATCTCCAACGCCGGCGATCGCAAGCGGCTCAAGACGATCATGGCGGAGATGAAGCTGCCGTCGACGATGGGCTGCATCGTCCGCACCGCGGGCCTCCAGCGCACCAAGACCGAGATCAAGCGCGACTTCGACTATCTTGCCCGGCTGTGGGACGAGATCCGCGAGAAGACGCTGCAATCGACGGCCCCCGCGCTCGTCTATGGCGACAGCGATCTGATCAAGCGCGCGATCCGCGACATCTATAATCGCGACATCGAGGAAGTCGTTATCGAGGGCGAGGAGGGATACCGCGCCGCGAAGGATTTCATGAAGCTGCTGATGCCCAGCCATGCCCGGCGGGTGAAGCCCTATTCGGACGCGGTGCCGCTGTTCCAGCGCAACGGCGTCGAGGATCAGCTTGCGGCGATGTACCATCCGACGGTGCAGCTCAAATCGGGCGGCTATCTGGTCATCAACCCGACCGAGGCACTGGTCTCGATCGACATCAACTCGGGCCGCTCGACGCGCGAGCATGGCATCGAGCAGACCGCTGTCGCCACCAATCTGGAAGCCGCCCACGAGATTGCGCGCCAGCTCAGGCTGCGCGACATGGCCGGACTGGTCGTGATCGATTTCATCGACATGGAGAACAACTCCAACATCCGTAAGGTCGAAAAGGCCATGAAGGGTGCGCTCGCGAACGATCGCGCGCGGATTCAGGTCGGCCGGATCAGCTCGTTCGGGCTGATGGAGATGAGCCGCCAGCGGCTGCGCACCGGCGTGCTCGAAGCGTCCACGCGTCAATGCCCGCATTGCGAAGGCACCGGCCTGGTCCGCACCGCATCGTCGGCCGGCCTGTCCGCGCTGCGCATGCTCGAGGACGAAGCGGCGCGCGGGCGTGGCAGCAAGCTGACCTTGCGCGCCAGCCAGGAAGCCGCGGTCTATGTGCTCAACCGCAAGCGCGCCGAGCTGGCCGAGATCGAGGATCGCTACGGCGTCGCCATCGATATCCTGCCCGATGGCGAAGCCGAGGGCGCACGCATGAGCGTCGAAGCGAGCGGTCCGCCGCCCGAGCACGCGCCACGCTTCGCGCCGGTGATCGTCGAGGATGAGGACGACGATCTGCCGTTCGAGGACGAGATCGACGAAGAGGAAGAGGACGAGACCGAGGAGCGTCGCGAAGGGCGCGAGGGCCGCGAGGAGCGTAGCGATCGTGACGGCAGCCGTCGCCGTCGCCGTCGTCGCGGGCGCCGCGGGCGTCGCGACGAGGAAGGCGAAGGCCGTGAGCGCGACGGCGAGGCCGGCGAGCATCAGGGCGAAGCCGAAGAGGCGCACGATGAGGCCGAGGGCGAAAGCCCGCGTGATCAGGACGGCGATTCCGAGGCAGAGACCGAAACCGAGGCCGATGATGGATCGGACGACGGTGGCAAGCGTCGCCGCGGTCGCCGCGGTCGCCGGGGCGGCAAGCGCCGGCGTGAGGGTGGCGCACCGCTGGAAGCCGGCGATGCCGGGTATCAGGCTGACGAGGGCGGCGCCGAGCCGGCCGAAGAGAGCGCGGAAGCGCCGGCACCCGAGTCCGTCGTGGAAGCGCCCGTCGAGAAGCCGAAGCGTACGCGCCGCCGGCCGAAGGCCGAGGCTCAGCCCGATCCCGTGGCCGAAGCGTCCGTTGTCGAGGCAGCACCCGCCGAGGTTGCCCCCGTCGAGACCGGACCTGTCGAGGACGCACCCGTCGAGAATGTCGCCGAGACGCCGGTCGAAAAGCCCAAGCGCACGCGCAAGAAGGCGGTCGCCAAGGTGAAGCCCGTAGCCGAAGAGGCGCCGGAGCCTGTCGCTGTCGAACCCGAGCCCGAACCAGTTGCGGAAGCGCCGGTGGAAGAGGTTGCGCCGGCAAAGCCCAAGCGCACGCGCAAGAAGGCGGCCGTGGCAGCCGAGGCGACAGCCGCCGAAGCGGTGACCGCCGACGCGATCCCGGGCGACGCGGAGCCGATCGCTGCGAACGACGCCGATGGCACGCCCCGGCGTGGCTGGTGGCAGCGGACGTTCGGCGGCCAGGAGTGATCCGGGCCGCGCAGCGGATACCGGCACGCTGAGGCCGTGAGGCCGCAGCGTATCTTCAGCCGGGGTTCAGTCGCCGGGGGCAAGGAGCAGATGGCCATGGCCAGCCCGTTTCGTTCCCCCGGCGTCGCCCTGCGCGCAGCGTTTGCGCTGCTCGTCTCGATCATGCTCACCGTTCAGCCGGCGATGGCGCAGTCGATCCTGCGCGATGCCGAGACCGAAGCGGTGCTCCACGAAATGTCGGAGCCGCTGATCCGCGCGGCGGGGCTCGAACCCAAGAACGTGACGGTGGTGCTGGTGGGTGATCCCAGCATCAACGCGTTCGTGGCCGGTGGCCAGATCGTCTATATGAATTCGGGCACGATCATGCAGGCGGATAACGCCAATGAAGTGCAGGGCGTGATCGCGCACGAACTCGGCCATATCACCGGCGGGCATATCATCCGATCGTCGGAAGGCATGAAGCAGGCGACGGGCATCACCTTGCTGAGCCTGCTCGCCGGCCTTGCCGCGGTTGCGGCGGGCGCCGGTGATGCGGGCATGGGCATCATGATGGCGGGGCAACAGGCGGCACTCGGCAAGTTCCTCGCCTTCACCCGCACCCAGGAAGTGAGCGCGGATGCCGCGGGCGTCAAATATCTCGCCGCCGCGGGGATCAGCGGCAAGGGTTCGATCGCCTTTTTCAAGCGCATCCAGAACCTCGAATACCGCCTCAATATTCCGCAGGAAGACAGTTACGGGCGCACCCACCCGCTGACCGGCGAACGCCTGTCGGTGCTCGAACATCAATATGAGGCGTCGCCGGCCTGGAACAAGCCGACCGATCCCGGGCTCGAGGCGCGTTTCCAGCGGGTGAAGGCCAAGTTGCGCGGTTTCGCCTGGGAAGCGGCGCAAACGCTGCGCGAATATCCCGAGCAGAACAAGACCGATGCGGCCCGCTATGCCCGCGCCTATGCCTGGCACAAATCCGCCTATCCGGACAAGGCGATGAGCGAGGTGGATGCGCTGCTCGCAAAGGCACCGCACGATCCCTATTATCTCGAGCTCAAGGGCCAGATCCTCCTTGAATCCGGCCAGCCGGTGGCCGCCATCCCGCCGCTGCGCGAAGCCGTGCAGGCGACCCGCGCGCAGCCGCTGATCGCGGCTCTGTTCGGCCATGCGCTGATTGCGACCGAGGATCCCAAGAATTTCGACGAAGCGCGCAGCGTGCTCAAGGCGGCGGTCACGCGCGACAACGACAATCCCTTTGCCTGGTATCAGCTCGGCGTGGTCTATGAGCGCGAAGGCGATCTGCCGCGCGCGCAGCTCGCGACCGCCGAACGCTATAATCTCGAGAATCGACCTGAGCTCGCACTTCCCAATGCGCGTCAGGCGATGCAGGGGATCAAGGAAGGCACGCCCGACTGGCTGCGCGCGCAGGATATCGCGATGGTGTCGGAAGCGGCTATGTCGAAGAAGAAGAAGCGCTGACGCCACCGTCGAAAGATCGAAATGACCAAACCGAATTCCAGGAGAAACACCATCATGATCGGCATCGCCGCTTTTCTGGCGGGCGCCGCCGGCACCGCGCTCGCCACGGGCGTGCTCGGCACGCCGCAGGTGAGCGACACCGAGCGAGCGAAGATCGAGCTGGTCGTGCGCGACTATATCCTCGCACATCCGGAGATCATTCCCGAGGCGATGGAGAAGCTCCAGCAGCGCGAGATCAGCAAGGTGGTCGATACCAACCGCAAGCGGATCGAGACGCCCTTTGCGGGCGCCTGGGCGGGCAATGAGCGCGGCGATGCCACGCTCACCATCTTCTTCGACTATGCCTGCGGCTATTGCCGGGCGAGTCTGCCCGATGTCGAACGGCTGCTGAAGGAAGACAAGCAGCTCAAGATCGTCTTCCGCGAACTGCCGATTCTGAGCGAAGACAGCGACCTGGCCGCGCGGGCGAGCCTTGCCGCCGCCGCGCAGGGCAAGTTCAAGGCGTTCCACGATGCGCTCTATGCAGCGGGTCGGCCGACGCCGCAGACGATCGAGCGTGTCCAGAAAGAGGTCGGCATCGACGCTAGCGCCGCCGCCAAGGTCCAGACGTCGCCCGAGGCGCAGCGCGAGATCGAAGGCAATGTGCAGCTTGCCCGCGACCTGCGGTTCAGCGGTACGCCGAGCTGGGTGGTCGGAGACCAGATCCTGAACGGCGCGGTCGGTTACGACACGTTGAAGAAAGCCATCGCCGAGGCGCGCAAGAAGGGGTGAGGAGAAGCGGGGCCACTCGCCGTCATGCCAGCCTGCGCAGGGTCTTTGTATAAAGCTCGATACTATGCCCTCACGGCGTCATCCCCGCGAACGCGGGGATCCAGCTTCTTCTTCTTTTTGATGCTTCACGCAAAAGCTGGATCCCCGCGTTCGCGGGGATGACAAGTTGGAAGCTCACCAACCCGATACGCAAAGACTCTGCCTGTGCTGGCATGACGGTGGGGTAGGCTAAGCCTCCCCAACCCCTCAGGCCCGTCCCTTGAACCCCTGCGCGATCACGTACCATTCGGACGAATCCTTGCGGCTCGCTGGCGGTTTGGCGTGTTTCACCGTCGTGAAATTCTGCTTGAGGATGGTCAGCAGCTCACGATCGGTGCCGCCGGCGAAGACCTTCGCGACAAAGGCGCCACCGGGTTCGAGCACCTGGATCGCGAAATCGACCGCCGCCTCGACCAGGCCCATGGTGCGCAGATGGTCGGTCTGGGGGTGGCCGACGGTGTTGGCTGCCATGTCGGACAGGATCAGGTCCGCAGGGCCGCCCAGCGCCTCTTCCAGCCGCTGTGGGGCGTCGTCGTGCATGAAGTCCATCTGGAGGATCGTCACGCCCTCAATGGGGTCTGTGGGCAACAGATCGATACCGACGATCGTCGCACGCGGCGCCGCCTTGCGCGCGACCTGGCTCCAGCCGCCCGGCGCGATGCCGAGGTCCATGATCCGTTTTGCGCCCCGTAGCAGCGTGAATTTCTCGTCGAGCTCGATCAGCTTGTATGCCGCGCGGCTGCGATAGCCCTCGGCGCGTGCGCGCTTGACATAGGGGTCGTTGAGCTGGCGTTCCAGCCAGCGTGTCGATTGTGCGGTGCGACCCTTGGAGGTCTTGACGCGCTGGCGTCCGCCCGATCCGCCGCGGCTCATCGGTCGCGCGCCATCAGCAGGCGCAATATGCCTTCGCGAATGCCGCGATCCGCCACGCCGAGTCGTTCGGCGGGCCAGATATCGATGATCGCCTCCAGGATCGCGCAGCCCGCCACCACCAGGTCGGCGCGCTCGACGCCGATACAGGGTTGCCGTTGCCGCTCCTCCATCGACATGCGCGACAGGCTGGTGCTGATCTGCTGCATCGCCTGCGCGGGCACGATCAGGCCGTCGATCGCGCTGCGATCATAGGATGCCAGGCCGAGATGCAGGCTGGCGAGCGTCGTGACGGTGCCGCTGGTGCCGAGCAGGCGGATGCCCTCCATGTCGTCGCGGGGCAGGCGTTCGGCGAAGGCGGCGAAACTGTCGGTCACGCGGCGCTTCATCCGGGCATAGGCGTCGAGCCGGCTCGCCTCGCTGTCGTCGGAGACGGGTTCGCTTTCGGTCAGCGAGACAACGCCCCAGGGCGCGCTCAACCAGTCGCGGATATGGGGGTGGCCTTCGCGGGTATCGATCATCACCAGTTCGGTCGATCCGCCGCCAATGTCGAAGATGAGTGCGGGGCCGTCGCCCGGCTCGAGCAGTGCGTGACAGCCCATGACTGCCAGTCGCGCCTCTTCCTCCGCGCTGATGATGTCGAGCGCGATACCGGTTTCGCGATAGACGCGGTCGATGAAAGCCTGGCCGTTGACGGCCTGGCGACAGGCCTCGGTCGCGACCGAGCGCGCCAGCGTGACGTGGCGCCGTCTGAGCTTGTCGGCGCAGATGGTCAGTGCGGCGATGGCGCGCTCGATTGCGATATCGCTCAGCCGCCCCGTCGCGGCCAATCCTTCGCCCAGGCGGACGATCCGCGAAAAGGCATCGATCACCACAAAGCCGTCGCCTTCGGGCTTGGCGATCAGCAACCGGCAATTGTTGGTGCCGAGATCGAGCGCGGCATATGCGCGCCGATGTGGCCACCGCGCGGACGCGGTACGCCTATTGGCCGCAGGGCCCGCATGCGGGGCGGGCTGTCGCGGCGATGGCATGGAACGCTCCACCATGGCCGTCAAATCACTCTTATGTTCTCCGGAAAACGGAATGCCGCCCGGTGCTTGAGGAATAGACTAGGGATTGCAGCCACGAACCGCAAGGCGGGCATCCCCGATACGGTCGATCACGAAGGCCCTTGACCCGGACGAACCCCCCGCCTATTTCGCGCCCCTCGTTGCCCCGTCGTCTAAAGGTAAGACTACGGACTCTGACTCCGTCAATCGAGGTTCGAATCCTCGCGGGGCATCCATATTATTGTTCCTAAAGCGTTGAAGAGCTTGCCGATTGTGTTCGATCGGCAAGCCCGTGCGATCGTCCATCCCGTTGCAGGGCCCAGGATGCGCGCGGCGTGTGCCGGGCAGGATTCGGCCATTCGGAACTGACGCGCGGATCCACGCCCATGTCGCTTTGACGGGGGCGGTTTATCGGATAGCATCGGCGTCGAATAATGGAAAAATCCACGAGAAATCCGTCAAGGGGGAGCATTGGCACGGCTCAAGCAGAGCGCCTGCCACGCGGCGGCCATCGTCATCGCGTCGATGGCATTTCCTGCGACCGGGCATGCGCGCGAACGTTGCGTTCATTTCACCAGCTCCGGAGGGTCGCTTTCGAAGGTTCTGCGCGACTATGCCCGCGCCGCCGGCATCCAGATCATCTTCAATGAAAGCGATGTCGCCCGGCTGAGGGCGCCGCCGTTCGACGCGACCGCCTGCCCCGGTGAGGGGCTTGCCATGCTGCTCGAGGGAACCGGCATGGCCGCGCGTCGTCAGGCCGGCGGCATCTACGTGATCGCCGCATCGGCCGCTCTTTCGGCCTTGCGATCCGGCGTCTCGGAGCGCGACGACGATATCATCGTGACCGCACGCAAGCGCGCCGAGCGGCCCATCGACATTCCGGTTGCGCTGACCAGCATCGCCGGCAAGGCATTGGAGCGCAGGGGCACCCGCAGCGTTGCCGATGTCCTGCAGGAAGCGCCGGGCGTCGGCGTCTACGATCAGGGCAACGGCACATCCAAGGTCATGATCCGCGGGATCTCCACTTCGCTCGGCGCCAATGAGAATGGCTATTATCTCGATGATCTGCCCTTCACCGGCGTGACCGTGCCGATCAGCCCCGATGTGCGCGCCTGGGATCTGGACCGGATCGAGATATTGCGTGGTCCGCAGGGCACGTTGTTCGGTGAGGGATCGATGGGCGGCACCGTACGCATCCTGACCAAGGGCGCGGATCTCGACAGCTGGGAAGCCAAGGCGACGGGCTTCGTCTCCGGCACGCGCGGCGGTGGCACCAATGGCGGGATCAAGGGCGCGGTCAATGCGCCGATCATTCCGGGCGTATTGGCGGTCCGTTTCGCGGGTACGCATGAGCGTTTCGACGGCTGGCTGGACAATGATGCCGCCGGCATGCGCAACCTGAACGACCAGCGCTTCGATACCTTCCGGGCCAAGCTGCGCTTCGATCCCACCACGCGGCTCTCGATCACCGGCAGCTACTGGTTCTATGACGGGCACTTCCCCGCCGGGGGCGCCTTCGGAGCCGATGATGGGCAGCAATCACGCTCGTCCACGTTGAGGACCGCCCCCAGACACCGGCTGCACAACGGCGCGGTGCGCTATGATTTCGGCGGGGCCGAGCTGTTCTACGGCTATTCGCACAGCAATTACAGGCTGCCGCAAGACGGCCCGCTGCTCGGCGGCACGATCCTGGCCACGATCGCCATCAAGGTCGATGCACATGAACTGCGCCTGGCGTCCACCGCCGCCGGCCCGCTGCAATGGACGGTCGGCGGCTATCTGCGCGACGCCGATCGCAGCGACACCGTCGATTTCGCATTGTTCGGTGTGGACAATGTCGATTCCACCCGCAGCAAGGCGAAGGCGGTGTTCGGCGAAGCGACCTATACGCTGCCGGCCGCGCCGATCGATATCACTGCGGGCCTGCGCTATTATGAGGAAAGTCTGGGCGGCTTCGAAGTCAATTCCGGCACCGTCTCCAACGACCAGGGCGATACCTATCGGAGCGTCAACCCGCGCGTCAGCATCGCCTGGCATCCGCAGCCCGACACCACTCTCTATGCCAGCGCCGCCAAGGGTTTCCGCGCCGGCCAGCTCCAGCCCACTGTCTCGGTCGCGCTGGGCCGGCAGTTCGGCATCGATCTGCCGCCCGCGCTCGGCCAGGATTCGATCTGGACCTATGAGCTGGGCGGCAAGGCCGATCTGCTCGATCGGCGGCTGACGATCGAGGGCGCGGTCTATTACAGCAATTGGAAGAACGTCACCGTCCGTGTCCCGATCGCGACCACCGGCTTCAACGGGCTGATCAATTCGAACGGGACGCACACCAGGGGCGCCGAGCTGAGCGTCATCCTGCGGCCGACAAGGGGGCTCACGCTTTCCGCCAATGCCAGCTATGTCGACGCCGCCTATTCGGATGCGGTG
This sequence comes from Sphingobium sp. FW305-3-2-15-F-TSA7, assembly GCF_058787155.1. NCBI lineage: Bacteria > Pseudomonadati > Pseudomonadota > Alphaproteobacteria > Sphingomonadales > Sphingobiaceae > Sphingobium > Sphingobium sp. FW305-3-2-15-F-TSA7. Next base: position 113,861 of record NZ_JBYSZM010000009.1, read on the forward strand.
GCCGGAACCGCGATCGTCAAGGGTGCGATCGTCGATGATGTGGCCCGATTCACCGCCAATGCGTCGATCGACTATGGTGCACGGATCGCCGATGGCGTGTTCGGCGTGGCACGTATCGGCTGGCAGCATAGCAGCCCGCGCAGCTTCGTCGCGTTCCCGGGCTATCTGCCTGGCGACACGATCGACCGGATCGACGCGCGCATCGGGGTGGATTTCGATCAGCTCAGCGTGGCGCTGTTCGCCGACAATCTGACCGGCGAGAATGGCGCGACCAGCTATCGCAGCGTCCAGCCGATCGCGCCCGGCGGCGACGACATCTCGTCATACCGCCTGCGGCCACGCACCATCGGCATCGAGGCGAGCTTCCGCTTCGGCGGTTCGTGACCAGAGCGAGATGCGCTTAGGTTGAAGTACATCTTGCTTTATTTATTGTTTATTTTCAAAATCTTGAGAGTCGTTATGTGATTCCACCTGACTTCAAAATGCTCTATCCCGGCCTTGCTGCAGGCTCAGCGCGCGGGGCCGGACCCCACCGAGAGCAATGTCTGACGGTCCTGCTGGCTGACAGTCAGGCCGTGTAATGCCGCCACCCCCTGTGCGAAGGCGGATATGTCGTTCGCTTCGAAGACACCGGTGATCCGGATGTCCGCCGGCACACCGGCCCCGATCACCAGCGGGCGTGCCGCGTAGCGATTGAAACGGGCGACTACGGCGGGCAGCGGCTCGTCGACGAATTCGAGCTGGCCCGCCTCCCAGACCGGCGTGTGCGCCGCATAGATTTGCGGCGTGCCTTCCACGTCCCCGAACGCGGGAAGCGTCAGGGCGGAGCCCGGCTTCATCGCGGTGATCTTGCGTGTGCTGCCCACCCGGCGGCCGAGCACGTCGACCGAGCCTTCGTAGAGCGCGACATTGGTCGACTTGCCTAGCAATTCGACACTGAACCGCGTGCCCGTGGCGACCACGGTCTTGTCGCCCACCGTGACGGCGAAGGGGCGGCCGTTCTTCGCCACTTCGAAGCCGGCGCGGCCCTGCAGCATGGTCACGTCGCGGCGCGCATCGGTGATGCGCACGCTGACCGCGCTGTCCGCGTCCAGCGTCAGGCGCGAACCGTCTTCGAGCACCGCGACACTGCGCTCGGCAGTGCCGGTGCGATAATCGACAGCCTGTGGCGTGGCCGACGCCACCCGATCGCCGGTCGAACCGCCGAACGGCAGGTCGGTCGAACGGATCAGCGTCGTCGCGCCGATCGCGACCACGACGCTGGCCGCGGCGGCGAGCCCCGCCAGCACCCAGCGTGGTTGCGCGCGGACGCCGCCACGCCAGCGATCGGCATGGCCGCGGCGATAGCTGTCCAGTGCCTCGCCGCGCATGCGGACCATTTCGGGGGCGGTGGCTGCGGCCTCGGTCACGCCCCACAGATTGGCCTGGTCATGAAAGGCCTCCGCATTGGCCGGCGTCTCGATCCAGGCGGTCAGCTCGGCGCGTTCGGCGTCGGACAGCGGACCTTCGGACAGCCGCATGCACCACAGGGCTGCCTGCTGGTCGCGATCGACCTCGCCATCATCATGGACAAGCTTCACGTCTTTTCCCGCATTGTCTTGACGAGGATCCCCATCACCTTCGCCACATGTTGCTTCACCGCATTGGCGCTGATGCCATAGATCTGCCCGATATCGTCCTGCGACATGTTCTCCAGCCGGTAGAGGATGAACATGGTGCGGGATCGTTCGGGCAGCTCGCCGAGGATCGCGATCAGCTTCGATACCTGCTCGCGGCCCTGGGTGATACGTTCGGGATCGAGTTCATACAGATCCGCATCGGTTTCGGACAATATGGCATTGGCATGGCTGTCGCGCACCTGTTGCCGGCGCGCGCGATCGACGAGCAGATTCTGCGCGATGCGAAAGATATAGCCATCGAGCTGGTCGATCGCTGTCTTGCTGTTGAGCGCGCGCAACAGCACCTCTTGCGCCAGATCCTCCGCCTCGGCCTCATGACGGATGCGCCGCAGGAAGAACGAGACCAGCGCCGGCCGCCACCGTCGGCAGAGATCGTTCTCGATCGATTGCTGCTGTTCCTGTGCCACCGCCGTCATTTCGCCGTCGCCACCATCTGGTGAGCCCTATCTAGCATGACGCGCCAGATCCGCTGAGGGATAGCGGCGCGCGCGAATTTTCCGTGTCCGCCGAAATAATTCGGACATCGTCCTATCTGTCCCCGCGGCTGGCGCGTCCTTCTGAACATAACAAGAGAGAAGGGGACACCACATGGCCAAATTCAACCTGCGGCACGCGATCATGATCGGCCTGCTCGGCGGCGCGGCGACGATCACTCCCGCCATGGCGCAAAGCGCCGGGGACAGGAAACCGGCAGCCGATGCGCCGGATGGCGACGATATCGTCGTGACCGCGCGCAAGCGAGAGGAGCGCGCGATCGACGTGCCGATCGCACTGAACGTGGTTTCCGGCGAGGCGCTGGAACAGCGCGGCGCGCGCAATCTGAGCGATTTTCTTCAAGAGGCGCCGGGCGTCGGCGTCTATGATCAGGGCAACGGCCTGTCCCGCATCACGATCCGCGGCATCTCCACCTCGCTCGGCGCGAACGAGAATGGCTATTATCTCGACGACCTGCCCTTCACCGGCGTCACCGTTCCGCTGAACCCCGATGTGCGTGCCTGGGATCTCGACCGGATCGAAGTGCTGCGCGGTCCGCAGGGCACATTGTTCGGCGAAGGATCGATGGGCGGGACCATCCGCATCCTGACCAAGGGCGCGGACCTCGACAATTGGGAAGCCAAGGCATCGGGCTTCGTTTCGGACACGCATGGCGGCGCCACCAATGGCGGGATCAAGGGGGCATTCAACGCGCCGATCATCCCCGGCGTGCTCGCGGTCCGCGTCGCGGGCACGCATGAACGTTTCAATGGCTGGATCGACAATCGCGTGGCTGGCACGCGCAACCTGAACGACCAGAATTTCGATACCTTCCGGGCCAAGGTGCGTTTCGATCCGACCGATCGCCTGTCGATCACCGGCAGTTACTGGATGTTCAACAGCAGCTTTCCGCAGGGCGGCTCCACCGCGACCGACGATGGGCAGCAGTCGCGTTCCTCGGTGCTGACCAGCAAGTCCAGATATCGGCTCTACAACGGCGCGGCGCGTTATGATTTCGGCGGAGTAGAGCTGTTCTACGGCTATTCGCACAGCAAATATGCGCTGCCGCAAAGCGGTCCGCTGCTCGGCGGCACGCTCACCGCGACCATCGACATCGATGTCGACGCGCACGAACTGCGGCTGGCGTCGACCGGCGACGGCCCGCTGCAATGGACGGTCGGCGGCTATCTGCGCGAGGCGGAGCGCAGCGACGGCGTCGAATTCGCGCTGTTCGGCATCGACAACATCGATTTCACGCGCAGCAAGGCCAAGGCCGTGTTCGGTGAAGCGACCTATACGCTTGGCGGCGCGCCGATCGATATCACCGCGGGGCTCCGCTATTATGAAGAGGATCTCGGCGGGTACGAAGTCAATGCCGGGGTCGTGACCCCCGATGAGGGCGACACGTACAAAAGCGTCAATCCGCGCTTCAGCATCGCCTGGCACCCCCAGCCCAACACGACCATCTATGCCAGCGCCGCCAAGGGTTTCCGCGCCGGCCAACTCCAGCCCACCGTCTCGGTCGCGCTGGGCCAGCAATTCGGCATCGATCTGCCGCCCGCGCTCGCGCAGGATTCGATCTGGTCGTACGAACTGGGCGGCAAGGCCGACCTGTTCGATCGCATGCTGACGATCGAGGGCGCGGTCTATTACAGCAACTGGAAGGACGTGACCGTCCGCATCCCGATCGCGACCACCGGCTTCAACGGGCTGATCAATTCGAACGGCACCCACACCAAGGGCGCCGAGCTGAGCGTCATCCTGCGGCCGGCCAAGGGGCTCACGCTTTCGGCCAGTGGTGGTTATGTTGACGCGACCTATTCGGGCGCGGTGGCAGGCACGGGGATCGTCGACGGCGCCGCGGTCGACGATGTGTCCAAGTTCACCGCCAATGCGTCGGCCGATTACCGGACCGAGATCGCGGACGGCGTGCTGGGCACCGCGCGCATCGGCTGGCAGCATGCCAGCCCGCGGCGCTTCAACTCCTTTCCCGGCTATCTGCCCGGCGATGCCACCGATCGGATCGACGCACGCATCGGGGTGGATTTCGACCAGCTTAGCGTGGCGCTGTTCGCCGACAATCTGACCAACGAAAGCGGCGCGACCAGTTATCGCAGCGTCCAGCCGATCGCGCCGGGCGACAACGACATCACCGCCTTTCGCTTTCGCCCGCGCACCATCGGGATCGAAGCGAGCTTCCGCTTCGGCGGCCCGGCGCGCTGATCGAGATCGTCACCAAGTAGATAGAATATGGAGTGAGATGATGAAGAAGGATGTTTTCCCGCAGGTGCGGACCGGCAAGGCGCTGGGCATGATGGCAGCGACGCTATTGGCATCGGGCGGTGTCGCCCATGCGCAGGACGAACGCTATCAGTGGCTGGAAGAGCCGCAGAGCGCCAAGGCGCTGTCCTGGGCGGCCGAACAAAGCAAGGCGGCGCAGGCGAAGATTGGGACGCTGCCCGATCGTGCCGCGATCGAGGCCGAGTTGCGGACATTGCTGACGGCCGGTGATCCGCCCCCGCAATTCCATCCGCTGGGCAATCAGATCCTCCGGTTCCGGCGCTCGGTCGCCAATCCCCATGGCGTGCTCTCGATCGCGAGCAAGGACGCCGCCGGCAGGATCGGCGCCTGGCGCGACCTGCTCGACGTCGACGCGCTCCGCAAGGCGGACGGCAAGCCCTATGAATTCCACACCTATTCGTTCGCCGATGCCTGCCTGGCCCCCGATTACACGCGCTGCATCTTCGCGCTGTCGCCGGCCGGCGCGGACGATGTCGAACTGCGCGAGTTCGACCTGAAGGAGGGCCGCTTCGTGGCGAACGGTTTCCGCGTGCCCGCCAGCCGCGCCCAGGCGGCCTGGATGGATCGCGATCACCTGCTGATCGAACATGCGCTGGGCGATGCGCCCAAGCTGGCGACCGGCTGGCCGACCACCATATCGCTCTGGACGCGGGGCACGCCGCTCGAATCCGCCAGGGTCGTCTATCGCGCGCAGCCAAACGACGCGATCATGACGCTGACGACCGCCGGCATCGGCGACGAGCGCGTCGGAGTTATCAGCCGGGCGATCGACTATTCGAACCTGGAGACGCTGATCGTCCGCAAGGACGGTTCGGTGGAGACGACCGCTATCCCGCAACGGCGCAGCATGATGGCGTTCGCGACGGGGGGAGACTGGATCGTTACCCAGCTGGCCGAGGACGCGAAGGTCGGCGGCAGGGCGCTGCCCGCCGAAACCGTCGTCGCCTATGACGTTCGGCGTGTGACGCCGGCGGACAAGCGTTTCAGCGTCGTGGCGCTTCCCAATGGGCGCGACTTCCTGTCCGGGTTCAGCGGCCTCGCCGCCGGACGGACAACCGTTCGCATGGCGATGGACAGCCGCGGCGTGAAGCGGCTCGACACCGCGACCTTCGCCAACGGCAAATGGACGGTGGCGCGCGGTGCGGCGGAACCGGTGGGCACCAGCATCAGCGTCGCGGTGGCCGATCCCGCAGGCGACGATGCGGTGTTGCAGCGGACCGGCTATCTGCTGCCCACCCGGCTGGACCTGTCCGGCGCCGGGGGGCGATCGACCGAACTCTTCGCCGAAAAGCCGGTGTTCGACGTCAGCCGCTTCACCGTTGACCTGAAGACCGCGCGGTCGAAGGACGGCACCGAGATCGATTATTATCTGCTGCGCCCGAAATCGCCGGCGCGGCCGGGCGAAACGCCGACGCTGATGACCGGCTATGGCGCCTTCGCGATCTCTTTCACGCCCGGCTATCTCGATGCGATCGTCGGCGGGCGTTCGCTGGTGCCCTGGCTCACGCGCGGCGGCGCGCTGGTGCTGCCGCTGATCCGCGGCGGCGGCGACCGGGGCGAGGCATGGCATCTGGCCGCGATCCGCGAGAAGCGCCAGAACAGCTATGACGATTTCGCCGCGGTCAGTGAGGCGCTGATCGGCGAAGGCTTCACCAAGCCCAGGCATCTCGGCGTGTTCGGCCAGTCCAATGGAGGGCTGCTCGCCGCGACCATGGGCACGCAGCGCCCGGACCTTTACGGCGCGATCGTCAGCGACGTGCCGCTGACCGACCTGATCCGCATGCCATTGATGGGCATGGGCGCCGCCTGGACCAACGAATATGGTGATCCGGGCGATCCGGTGATGGCCGCGGCGATCAAGCGTTACTCGCCTTTCCAGAATGTGCAGGCGGGCAAATCCTATCCGCCGTTCATGCTCACCGTCGCCACATCGGACAATCGTGTCGGCCCGGGCCATGCCCGCAAGATGGCGGCGCGCCTGATCGATGCCGGATCGGAGGTCTATTATCTGGAGGATCAGGAAGGCGGCCATGGCGTCAGCGATCCGCTCAGCCGGCCCGAACTGATGGCGGACCGCATGACTTTCCTGATCGACAAGCTGCGCTGACAATCGATCGCGCCCGGTCGACCGTCGATGGTCGGCCGGGCGTCTTCCTCAATTCAATCGCCAGGACGTGACAATACACACACGCCTCTGCGCAGCTGTTGTCGATGTTTTGCGTCCTCGCTAGACCGACCGGGAGGTTCGAGACCGGGGGATGGGTCTTCATGAGTACGACCGCGGAAAGTTTCACGCCGACGACCGACAATCCGTTCATTCGCGCGCTCGCGATCGGCAAGCGTTACAGCAATGCCAGCCCCGTGACCTATTTCATCGAGCCTAGCGATCACGACCACGACGGCCTGAGCGACTGGAATCTGCACGGCGCCGGCGACGGATTGCGGGCGGCCGTGGCGGCCTGGGCGAGCGTGATCGATCTCGACTTCACCGAAGTGTCCTCTGCGTCTGAAGCCAATTGGGTGGAACGGATCGTCGCGCCGGGCTCGTTCGGGACCGCCTTCCACTATTTCCCCAGCTCGATCGTCGGGATTTACGGCGGCGGTTACGATCTGCTGCCCAACAGCGACCCAGGCGAGAACGTCGTCGGCGGCGAGTATTTTCTCATCTTCCTCCATGAACTCGGCCATGGGCTGGGCCTGGATCATACCCATAATGGCGGCTTCGGAGACGCCTATTTCCCCGGAGCCTCGGGCGACCAGCAGCGCGGATCGTTCGATCTCAACGGCAATGCATTCAGCGTGATGTCCTATGTCGACAATCATCGCGAGCTTTTCGGCAGCTCCGGCGCGGTCGATTGGGGCTATATCGGTGGACCGATGGCGTTCGACATCGCCGCGGCGCAGGCGATCTACGGCGCCAATATGGCGACCGGAGCGGGCGACAATATCTACGATCTGCCGTCGTCCAACGGCGTCGGTACCTATTTCTGGTGCATCTGGGACGCGGGCGGCACCGACACGGTGCGCTACCAGGGGACCGCGTCGAGCGTGATCGATCTGCGCGCAGCCACGCTGCAGGTGGCCCCCGGCGGCGGCGGCTATTTCTCGCAGGCGTCCGGCATCATCGGCGGCTTCTCGATCGCGAACGGCGTCTTGATCGAGAATGCGATCGGCGGCGGCGGCAATGACCGGATCACCGGCAATCAGGTCGCCAACAGCATCGAGGGCGGCGACGGCGCCGACACCATCATCGGCGGCGGCGGCGCGGACATGTTGCGCGGCGGCAATGGCGCGGACATTTTCCTGTTCGTCACGCCCGGCGATTCGACCCAGTCCGCGTCGGACCGGATCGTGGATTTCACGCCCGGCGTCGACACGATCGACCTGCGACTGACCGGCGCGACCAGCTTTTCGATCGCGGCGGAAGGTGGGGCGACACGGCTGAACGCGACGACCGCGAGCGGCATTCTCTCCATCCTGGTCGACGGAAGCTTCACGCTCGATCAATTGCTGCCCGGCGCGGTTGCGGCCACGATCGACGGCAATGGGGGTAATCCGATCATCGGCACGGCCGGCGCCGACATGATCTTCGGCATGGTGGGTGCCGACAGCGTGCAGGGCAGCGATGGCGGCGATTTCATCGTCGGCGGCGAGGGATCGGATTCGCTGGAGGGCGGCGCAGGCGCGGACACGCTTTATGGCGGTGACGGTTCGGACGGCCTGTTCGATGCCGGTGGCGCCGATTTCATCTCGGGTGGTGACGGTGACGATCTGCTGCTTGGCGAGCTCGGCAACGACACGCTGCTGGGCGGTGAGGGCAGGGATACGCTGCTGGGCGGCTATGGCGATGACCGGCTTGACCCCGGACTCGGCCTGGGCAGCGTCGATGGCGGTGCCGGCTCCGATATTTTGACGCTGGCCGATTGGGCCGGACAGTCCGACCAGGCCTGGATCGTCCAGACCAACCAGACCAGTGGCAGGATCCTGCTGGGTGGAGTCCCCCAGATCGACTTCACGTCGATCGAGGCATTCGATCTCCAGATGGGGAAGGGCGACGACCTTTTCAGCGGCACGATCGAGGGTGACAGCACGGTTCGGGGCGGCGGCGGCAATGACCGCCTCTATGGCGTGTTCGGCGACGAGTACTTCATGGGTGAGGTCGGAAACGATACGCTGGAGGGCGGTCCCGGCAATGACCGGCTGGATGGCGGGGACGATGATGACCGGCATGTCGGTTGGAGCGGCGACGACAGCATCGATGGCGGCGGCGGCACGGACAGTGTGGGGTTCACCGATGCATTCGCCAATTGCGTGATCAGCTTCGAAGGCGATATCTGCATCGTCGAGACCAAGAATGAAGGCACCGACCGTCTCAGCAATGTGGAGAGCGTCGATTTTGCGGGCGTCGTCAAGACGATGGCGGAGTTGCGCGCATCGGCGGTGGACCGCGCCGCGCCGGTCCTGACCGGATTGTCACCGGCCGATGACGCGACCGGGATTGTGGCGAATGCGAACATCGTAGCGACCTTCGACGAGATGATCGCACGCGGGACGGGAAGCATCGTCCTGCGTCGCGGCGACGGTTCGGTGGTCGAGACATTCGATGTCGCGACCAGCGGTCGGATCGTCGTTACCGGTTCGACACTGACGATCGATCCGACACAGCGACTTGCCCTTGGCACGCATTATTCGCTGACGATCGCGGCAGGGGCGATCGAGGATCGGTCCGGCAACGACCATGCCGGCCTGACGGACTATGACTTCAGCACCATCGCGGTTGCAAATCCCAGCAGGCTGTTGGCGCCAAAAGATTTCGAGGGTGCCTGGAGTAGCGCAAACGGCAATATCTTCGGCACACGGACGGGCTTTCAGGACATAACGATCCTCGACCGCCCTGGCTCGGTCGTGCTGGATGCATCATTCAACGCCGGCGGCGATCTCATACGTCTGGCGGGCGATGCTGCCGACTATGTCGTATCGCTGAGCGGCAGCTTCGCGATTTTGTCCGACGGCGATACCGAGATCGCCGTTCCGGTCGGCGAGGTCGGGACGACGTTGTCGTTCGAAGATGGAATGCGCACGCTCGTCTTTTCCGACGAGGCGGTCCGGATCGGCGGACAGTCGATCGGGTCGGCGGTCGCGGCGCTCCTTGCCGCCCCCGAGCCCGGCTCTCTTCCGACAGGAGGACCATCCGATACGTCCGGCCGCGTGGTGATGGGAAGAGGGGAGTCCGTTGCTGTCTCAGGCAATGTGGATGTCTTCGGAACCTTTGGCCATGAGACATTGGAAGTTCTGGGGGGCCGGGTTCAACTCGGCGCATCGTTCAATGCGGGCGGCGATACTGTGGTGGTGCATGAGGCGGCGACCGATTTCACCGCACGTGTTTCGGGCAGCTACGCGATATTGCGGTCGGAGGATCTCGAACTGATCGTTCCGATCGGCACCGCCGGTGCGACGCTGCGCTTCGCCGATGGCGATCGGACGCTCCTGTACGATTTCGCCATGGCGGCCGTCAAAATCGGCGATCAGACGATCGGATCGACGCCAGTCTCGCTGATCGCCGATGGGTTCGCCTGATCGCCGGCTCACCGTCTATTCGGCGGCGGCAGCGTCTTCGTCTCCCTCGGATTTGATCGGCCTGGCCCGGCCGCGCAGCTTGCGGGCGGGCTCTTCGCCGGAGACCGGATCGTGGCCGGCGGCAGCGCTTGCCACCAGGCTGTCGAGCGAGCTGCCGTCGAAGCCGAGTTCCTTCATCAGCCCATCGATGACCGGCGCCTGCGCACGATAGCGCAAGGCCGCGGCGACCGCACTGTTGGCGAGATTGCGATCACCGCCCGATCCGTCGTCATTGGCGCCGCCACCGCTGCCGCCGGCACCCCGTCCGGTCAGCCCGTCGACCTGGACGATCTTGATGCTGTCGATCGCTTCCATCGGCTTTGCCGCTTCACGCACCACTTCGGGCAGCACTTTCAGCAGCGCCAGCTTGGTCTGGAGCGAAATCTGGTTCGATGACAGCAGGTTCGCGGCCTCGTTGACGGCGCGCTGGCCCGCGGCTTCGACCTCGAAGCGGACACGTGCGGCCTCGGCGCGCAGCTTTTCGGCTTCGGCCTCGCCATGCGCGGCCTCGCGCACCGCCGCTGCGCGGTCCGACGCAGCCTGTTTCTCCGCTTCGGCCTGGACCTTGACGCCAATCGCCTGGCGTTCGGCCTCCTTCGACGCTTCGATCAGCTCGATCTTCTTTGTGCGTTCCGCCACTTCGGATTCGCGCGCCGTCACCACCTGTTCTTCCGCGGCGACTGCGCCGGCGCGCGCCTTGTCCGCTTCGGCACGCGCCTGGCTTTCCTCGCGGCTCTTGTTCTGCACCGCGATCTGCTGTTCCTGGCGCGCCAGTTCGATCGACTGCTCTTGCGCGATCCGGGCTTGCTGCACCGCGCGATCGGCCTCGATCTGCGCCGAATCGGTCATCTGCTTGGCGGAGATGCGTGCCTGATCCGCTTCGCGTTGCCGTTCCGCCTGCTGGCTGGCGACGACCGAGATCTGTTCGGCCCGGCGCATTTCGACCTCGCGCTCCTGCTCAAGCCGGGCGAACTCGGTGTCGCGGCCGATCAGGAAGGACTGGCGCTGCGCTTCGAGATTCTTGGTCTCGATCTGGACGCGCGTATCCTGCTCGATGTCGTTGCGCGCTTTCTTGCGCATCTCGATCTGCTCGGTGAGCTTGGTCAGACCCTCGGCGTCGAAGGCGTTGTTGGCGTTGAAATGCTCGATCGAGGTCTGGTCGAGCCCGGTGAGCGAGACCGATTCGAGTTCCAGGCCGTTCATCGCGAGATCGGCGGACGAGACCTGCTGCACCTTCTGGACGAAATCGCTGCGCTGTTCGTGCAGCTGGTTCATCGTCATGCCCGCCGCGACCGAGCGCAGCGCGTCGACGAACTTGCCCTCGACGAGTTCCTTCAGCGCCTCGGGATTCATCGTGCGCAGGCCCAGCGTCTGTGCCGCAACCGCGATCGAGCCGGCATCGGGCTTCACGCGGACGTAGAATTCGGCCTTCACGTCGATCCGCAGCCGGTCGAGCGTGATCAATGCGTCGGCATTCTTGCGCTCGACCGCGAGCCGCACGGTGTTCATGTTCACCGGCATGGTCTCGTGGAAGACGGGCAGCACCAGCGCGCCGCCGTTCATCACCACCTTCTCGCCGCCGAAACCGGTGCGGACGAAGGCGATCTCCTTCGATGCGCGCTTGTAGAGTCGCGCGACGATGATGCCGAGCGTGATCAACGCGACCAGGCCGATGCCCGCATAGATGAGGACGGGGAGCATGCTGCTGCCGCTTTCTACGATCTCGTTCATGGGGTCATGGATCCAGCTGTGGGAGAAGTGAGCGTCCGGCGCTGATCGCGCGGAAAACATGATCCTCGCGGCGGACGAGGATGATGTCCTCCCCCTCCGCGAAGCTTTGCCCGGCATTATCGGGCTCGGCCATGACGTAATGCGCCTGGCCATGATGATCGAAAACGCGCGCCCGTGCCGGCGATCCCTGGAACGCGCGGCCGGTGACGATGACGGCGCTACGCCCCACCAGGCTGTCGATCGAAACCGCCGTGGTTTCGTCGCGTGGCAGGATGCGCGCCAGCGGTCGGGAAAGCAGGCCGGTCGCCGGCAATGCGGCGACGGCGGCGGCACTGCCCGCGAGCCAGGGCGAAAGCGTGTCGTCGGTGAGCGAAACCGCGAGTTGCTGGAGCGAGAGGCCGATCACGCCGAACAGGCAGAGGAAGACCACCAGCAGCACGAGCAACGGCAGCCGCCCGACGCCAAGCCAGCCGAGCAGATCGCCATCGAGATCGGCGTGCGAATCGAGACTGATTGCGCTTCCGCCCAGCCCGATCGCCTCGACCACGCCGATCAGGAGCATCAGGACGAGCGCGGACGTGAAGACGATATTGTCGCCTGCCACCATGAACGCCAATGCCGATGCCATCATCTCTCCCGGTTGGGGTGAGACTAAAGGGCGACGAGCTGATTCTCAAAGCGATTCCCGACTCCGGCTATCGCATCGACCGATCCGGCTGGATTCACTCATCTTGTGTCATTCCCGCTTTCGCGGGAATGACAATGTCGGGTGTTTGAACCCGTTGGATCCTAGTCGCCCATGCCCTCGGGATCGCGATATTTCAGCTCCAGGAACTTGCCCTGGGTCGCCAGCGAGTCGAGGTCGCCCGCGGCGATATTGCGCGTCATCTCCGCAATCTCCTCGTCGATCAGCTTGAGCCCTTCGGCCAGCTGCTGGTCGGGCGTCCGGCCGTTCGACTGGCGTTCGCGCCGTAGCGGTTCGGGCACGCGCTTATAGCCGTTGACCAGATCGGGAAGATGCTCGGTCAGGATCTTGCGCACTTCCTGCGCCGCCGGTTCGCGCGGATCGAGCGTCTGGAGCTGCGGGCCCAGCGTCTCGAGCCGCAGCCCGATCTGGTCGAGCTGGTTGGCGGCGGGGGCGGGGAGCGCCTTGCGCTGGCTGGAGAGCCAGACCTCGGTCTGCGCGGGCAGATATTTGAGGTCGGTGTTGACCAGCGTCTCGGTGCTCGCCTCGGGATAATGCGGATAGATCAGCAGCGCGAGCGCGGCGAGGACGAACAGGCCGAGCGCGACGAGGAAGCCGCTGTCGCCGATAGGCCCGACGGCGAGACCGAAGATCACCGACGCGATCAGGATCGCGCCGCCGGCCATGACGACGCGCCCGACCTTCTTGATGAGGAAGGCGCGCTTGCGCTGGCGGGCGCGGTGGGCAAGCCGCTGCGCCTGGGGCGAGAGGCGGTGAAGCAGCTCGCTGGACCGCTCGATCTGGCGGTCGACATCGGTCATTGGATCACCCCTCCAGCGCGGTCAGCGGCGATGCCGCGCCGCCGCCCGATGCCGAGGCCTGGGCCGCACCCTCGGCGCGGGCGATATAGCCTCTCGATTTCTCGACCTCGCTCGACAATGTGGTCACCGTCTGCTTCATCGAATCGAGCGCCTTCAGCTTGAAGGTGTCGATATTGTCCATCGTGTCGTAGATGTTCTGGAACGCGCGCTGGAGCGTTTCGAGCGGAATCGTGCTCGCCGCCGCCTGTTCGTGGATCCGCGCGGTCTGGTTCTTCAGCATCTCGCCGGTGCCGTCGATGATGTTGGCGGTGGTGGTGTTGAGCGCGGTGATCTGTTCGAGCACGAGCCGCTGGTTGGTGAGCGCCTGCGCCACCGTCACCGCGGTGCGCAGCGCACCGACCGTGGTCGTCGATGCGCGGTCGACGCCCTTGACCAGCTCGACATTGTTCTTCTTGACCAGATCGAGGGCGAGATAACCCTGCACCGTCACCGCCATCTGGGTCAGCAGATCCTGGGTGCGCTGGCGCACGTAGAATAGCGCGGACTCCTTGATCGCCTTGGCCTTGGCCGGATCGGTCGATTCCAACTCCATCGCCTTGTCTTCGAGCTTGGCATCCATTGCCTTGGAAATATGGATCATCTGCTCGAGGCGGCCCATCGCCGCCCAGAGATTCTGGCGCTCGACCGAGATCGCCGCATTGTCCTTCAGCAACTCGTCCTTGCCATTGGCAAGCCGCACCAGGATCGTCGAGATATGGCTCTGGGCGGATTTATAGCCGTCGAAATAATTGCGGATCTTCGATCCGAACGGGATGATCCCGAACAGCTTGCGCGGGGCCATCAGGTCGCCCTTGGTGCTGGGATCGAGATCCTCGATCGTCCGGCGCAATTCGGCCAGGTCGGCGCCGACGCCGCTTTCCTGGTCCATCGCGCGCACGGGGCGATCAAGGAAGCGGTTGGACTGGCCCGCGGCCTCCATGATCTCCTTGCGGCCCATATTGGTGATCTGGTCCACCTTGGCGCCGAATTCCGGGCTGTTCGCGTCCTGCGCGACCAGATCGGCGATGAAGCTGTCCACTTTCTCGTCGAGCTTGGATTTCTTGTCGTCCTCGATGGGGACGAGCCCAGCCGCCTTTTCTGCGGCAATCGGCGCAACGGGCTCGGGTGCGGTCAACTTGAGTTCGTCCGCGACCAAAGTTTCGGTAGCCATTCAAAAAACCTCCTGCCCTTGCACGCGCAAGATGGAGGGAAACGCTGTGTTGTTCAAGCATGACGGTGCGCGAGAATCCCGATCGTCGTCGCCGAGAGGCTTGCGGCGTCCGTCCGCAAGGGGCCATAGCGCGCGGATGTCCAAGGTTCGCATCCTCGTCGACGCCGATGCCTGTCCGGTGAAGGACGAGATCTATCGTGTCGCCTGGCGGCTCGATGTGCCCGTCACCATCGTCAGCAACGCGCATCTGCGCGTGCCCGATCACCCATTGATCGCGCGCATCGTCGTCAGCGACGGCTTCGATGCGGCGGACGACTGGATTGCGGAGGCGGCTGACGCGCTTGCGCTGGTGGTGACGGCCGACATCCTGCTCGCCGATCGCTGCATCAAGGCCGGCGCGACGGTGATCGCGCCCAATGGCAAGCTGTTCACCGCCAACTCCATCGGCGGCGCGATCGCCACCCGCGCGATCATGGCGGATCTGCGCGCCGGCGCCGGTGCCAATATCGGCGGCCCGCCGCCCTTTTCGAAGGATGACCGTTCGCGTTTCCTGCAGGCGTTGGACACCGCGCTCGTACGATTGAATCGCAGCGCAGGCGGTTAATCGCGGCCTGGCACTTCCCGCAACGCAGCAAATCGGCTATGGGCGCGCGCTGAAACGCATTCCCAAGCATCGGAACAGTCAATGAGCCTCCGTAACGTGGCCATCATCGCGCACGTCGATCATGGCAAGACCACTCTCGTCGATCAACTCTTCCGCCAGTCCGGCACGTTCCGTGACAATCAGCGGATCGAAGAGCGCGCGATGGACTCGAACGACCTCGAAAAAGAGCGCGGAATCACGATTCTCGCCAAGTGCACTTCGATCGAGTGGGACGACCATCACGGGCACAAGACCCGCATCAACATCGTCGACACGCCCGGCCACGCCGATTTCGGCGGTGAGGTGGAGCGGATCCTCTCGATGGTCGACGGCGTGATTCTGCTGGTCGATTCGTCGGAAGGCGCGATGCCGCAGACCAAATTCGTCACCGGCAAGGCGCTGGCGCTGGGTCTGCGCCCGATCGTCGTCGTCAACAAGATCGACCGTGCCGACGAACGCACTCAGGAAGTGCTCGACGAGGTGTTCGACCTGTTCGTCAGCCTCGACGCCACCGACGAACAGCTCGATTTCCCGGTGCTCTTCGCCTCGGGCCGCAACGGCTATGCCAGCGACGATCCGCTGGCGCGCGAAGGTACGCTGACCCCGTTGTTCGAGAAGATCGTCGAGCATGTGCCGGCACCTTCCGCCGATCCCGATGGTCCGTTCAAATTCCTCGTGACCTTGCTCGATCGCGACAATTTCCTCGGCCGCATCCTCACCGGCCTGGTCTTCTCCGGTTCGGTGAAGACCAACATGCCGATCCACGCGCTCGATCCCGAGGGCAAGGTGGTCGAGACCGGCCGCGCCTCGAAGATCATGGCGTTCCGCGGCCTGGAGCGCGTTCCGGTCGACGAGGCGAAGGCAGGCGACATCATCTCGATCGCCGGCCTCACCACCGCGACCGTCGCGAACACGATCGCCGATCCCTCGGTCAGCGATCCGCTCCACGCCCAGCCGATCGATCCGCCGACGCTGTCGATGCGCTTTGCGGTCAATGATTCGCCGATGGCGGGCCGCGAAGGCACCAAGGTGACGTCGCGCATGATCCGCGACCGCCTGTTCCGCGAAGCCGAATCGAACGTCGCGATCAAGGTGACCGAAGCCGAGGACAAGGACAGCTTCGAAGTCGCCGGCCGCGGTGAGCTCCAGCTCGGCGTGCTGATCGAGACGATGCGCCGCGAGGGCTTCGAACTCGGCATCAGCCGCCCGCGCGTGCTGTTCCGCGATGGCGAGACCGGTGGCCGCGAAGAGCCTTATGAAACCGTCGTGATCGACGTGGACGAGGAATATTCGGGTACGGTCGTCGAGAAGATGTCGATCCGCAAGGCGGAACTGACCGATATGCGCCCCTCGGGCGGCGGCAAGACGCGCATCACCTTCTCCGCGCCCTCACGCGGCCTGATCGGCTATCATGGCGAGTTCCTGTCCGACACGCGCGGCACCGGCATCATGAACCGGCTGTTCGAGAAATACGGGCCGTACAAGGGCAATATCGAAGGCCGCGCCAATGGCGTGCTGATCTCGAACGGCGCGGGTGAGGCCAATGCCTATGCGCTCGGCCCGCTCGAGGAGCGCGGCATCCTCATGGTTGGCGTCGGCGAAGCGCTGTACGAAGGCATGATCATCGGTGAGAATGCCAAGCCGGAAGACCTTGAAGTCAATCCGATGAAGTCCAAGCAGCTCACCAACTTCCGGGCGAGCGGCAAGGACGATGCGATCCGCCTGACTCCGCCGCGCAAGCTGACGCTGGAACAGGCGATCGCCTATATCGACGATGACGAGATGGTGGAGGTGACTCCCAAGTCGATCCGCCTGCGCAAGCGCTACCTCGATCCGCACGAGCGCAAGCGCGCCAGCCGGGCGAAGCAGGCCGCCTGAGGCACAGGCACATTCCGCAGCATCGTGGCCGACCCCCGGTCGCGATGCTGCCAGGGATCCATCGGCGCGATCAGTAGCGCCAGCCCTCCGGATGCGGCGTGACCGATCCGCCGAGGTCGATCATCACTTCGTCGACATAGCACCAGCCCCAGGGATCGGGCGGATCGTAGCTTTCCATGACCGGATGGCCGGTTTCGTGGAAATGCGCGGTCGCATGCCGCCCCGGCGACTGGTCGCAGCAGCCGACATGGCCGCACACGCGGCAGATGCGCAGATGGACCCAGCGGCCGCCCTGCGCCAGGCATTCGGCGCAGCCGTCGGTGCCGGGCGTGACGTCGGCGAACTGATCGAGATGCGTGCAGCCGGACATGGCATGAGCGTCGCGCAATGCCCGCTCGATTGCAAGGCACCGGATCGTTAGGCTTCCTGGGATGAGCGAATCGATCCAGCGCGACCCCAGCGACCCGCTTGCCCGCGAGGCCCAGACATTTCCGGTGCTGCCGGCCGAAATGATCACGCGCATCGCGCCTTTTGGTAAGGAGGAGGCGGTCGGCGACGGTGAATATCTGTTCCGGCGCGGCGACCGGACCAGCGAATTCTTCGTCATCCTCGACGGCGGCGTGAATGTGTTCGACCATGACGATTGCGGCACCGTCCGTCTCGTCGTGTCGCATCGCGCCGGCCAGTTCACCGGTGAAGTCACCATGTTCAACGATGCCAAGGTGCTCGTCTCCGCCCGTGCGGCCGGCGACACCCGCGTTCTGCGCGTGGCGCGCGCCGATTTCCGCCGGCTGATCACCGCCGAGCCCGATATCGGCGAAATCATCCTGCGCGCCTTCATCCTGCGTCGCGTCGCCCTCTTGTCGCAGGGGCAGGGCGGGGTGACTCTGGTGGGCCCCGGCCATTCGGCCCAGATGGTGCGCCTGAACGGCTTCCTGACGCGCAACGCCTATCCTCATCGGACGATCGACACCGAAACGGACGACGAGGCCGCACGTTTCCTCGCGCATTTCGGCGTGGGCGCCGACGAATTGCCTGTGGTGATCTGCGACGGCAGGGTGCTGCGCAATCCGAGCAACCATGCGCTCGCCGATTGTATCGGCATCGCCATCCATATCGACCCCGATCACATCCATGACGTTGCGGTGGTCGGCGCCGGGCCGGCCGGTCTCGCCGCCGCCGTCTATGCGGCTTCGGAGGGGCTGGAAACCGTCGTGATCGAGGGCATTGCGCCGGGCGGGCAGGCAGGGACCAGCTCCAAGATCGAGAATTATCTGGGCTTCCCCACTGGCATATCCGGACAGGCGCTGGCCGGCCGGGCCCAGGTTCAGGCGCAGAAATTCGGCGCGCGGCTCGCCGTTTCGCGTGAAGTGACCGGGCTCGAGTGCACCGGCGAAAGCGAACCCTATCGCCTTACCTTGGCCGACGGCGCGACCGTCCGCGCGCGTGTCGTGGTGGTCGCGACCGGTGCGCGCTACAGAAAACTCGAACTGCCCGACTATGCGCGCTTCGAGGGTGCGGGGATCCATTATGCCGCGACCGCGATGGAAGCCGGGCTGTGCGCCGATCAGCCGGTCGTCGTCGTCGGTGGCGGCAATTCCGCCGGCCAGGCCGCGATGTTCCTCTCCCGCGCGGCGTCGCATGTGCACATGCTGGTCCGCGCGCGCGGGCTGGCGGAAACCATGTCGAGCTATCTGATCGATCGGATCGTGGCGTCTGACCGGATCACATTGCACACCCATTGCGCGATCACCGAGCTTCACGGCGATCAGTCGCTCGACATGGTCACCTGGTGCGACAGCCGGACGGGCGAGGCGAGGGCACAGCCGGTCGGCGCGCTCTTCGTCATGATCGGTGCGGTTCCCAGCACCGACTGGCTGGGCGATTGCCTCGATCTCGACGATGCTGGCTTCGTCTGCACCGGTGATGGCGGATCGCCTTATGCGACGACACGCCCGGGGATCTTCGCGGTCGGTGACGTCCGCTCGGGTTCGGTCAAGCGCGTGGCGTCGGGCGTGGGAGAGGGATCGGTGGTCGTGCAGGCGATCCATCGGCATCTGGAATCGGTTGGTCGTTAGAGCCTTTTTCGACAGGTTGGAATCGCCCCTTGAACGCAAGAAATGCTCTTAATTCAATATCTTGAGTGATTTTTGGCCGAGATCTTGCCATCATGCGCCTTGGCGATGCCACGCGTGATCGCCAGCCCAGGCCCAATTCCCCTGGTTTCTCGGCTGCGCGAGGGTTCCGCGCGAACGAAGGGCTGACGGAAAGCGCGGCGCGGATGCCCGGCCCGTCATCGTCGACCGCCACGTGCCTCCGGCCATAGACGGCCGGCTTTCGACATGTTTCAGCATGTCGCGACCCCCAATTCCTGTCGTCTCGATGAACATCTCATTTGAAACCGGTTCAGGTCGCCGCGCGTAGGGTCAGCATGATCCGGGCGTCGTGTGCTGAGTCGGGCCGCGACCC
The DNA here is from genome assembly GCF_058787155.1 of Sphingobium sp. FW305-3-2-15-F-TSA7. Taxonomy (NCBI): domain Bacteria; kingdom Pseudomonadati; phylum Pseudomonadota; class Alphaproteobacteria; order Sphingomonadales; family Sphingobiaceae; genus Sphingobium; species Sphingobium sp. FW305-3-2-15-F-TSA7. Next base: position 133,368 of record NZ_JBYSZM010000009.1, read on the forward strand.
TGCGAGAGCGGACGGAAAGGAGATACGAGATGAACAGCCTGATTGTGAAAGTGACGTCGGTCGCGCTTGGCGCGGCGACGCTCGCGATGACCGCGACGCCGGCCGAGGCGCAGCGACGCTATGACCGTTATGACCGCTATCACCACCGCGATCGCGGCGGCGCGGCGATTGCGGCCGGTGTCGCCGGGCTGGCCATCGGTGCCGCACTGGCATCGAACAACCGTTACGATCGCGGCTATTATGACCGCGGCTATTACTACGACCGGCCCTATCGCTACCGCGACCGTTACGACCGATATGATCGCTACGATCGATATGACGGCTATTATTACGATCGGCCCTATCGCTATCGCGGCTATAACCGCGGTTGCTACACCCGCCGGGTCTGGGATCCCTATTATGGGCGCCGCGTGCGCGTCCGTTACTGCCGTTGAGGAGATTGGGCGTCCGCTGGTCGGGCGCCCAATTCTCCATCCCCGCGTCCGTCCTGCTCCCTGGGCGGACGCGGCACTGTTCGCGATGCGATGATTTGGCGATTCAAATCGCTGCGGCCACGCTCTACACAGGTGTTTCGCCAGCGTTTTCGAGGGAGCACCGATGCAGCCCGTTATCCAGAGCCTGATCGCGGGCCTGCCCGTCTTCCTCCTTCATCTCGGCGTTTCGCTTGCCGTCTTTCTGCTCGCGCTTTTCGTCTATCTCTGGCTGACCCCGCACAAGGAGATGGAACTGATCCGTCAGGGCAACAGTGCCGCGGCGGTTTCGCTGGGTGGCGCGGCGCTTGGGCTGGCGACCCCGATGGCCTTCTGCCTCAGCAACTCGATCAATGTCTGGGATATCGTGATCTGGGGCGTGGTCACGCTGTTCCTGCAGGTGCTGGCTTTTCGCGCCGTCGATCTCGTCCTGCACCAGCTTCCCAAACGCATCGAGCACGATGAGCTGTCGGCCGCGATCTTCCTCGCATCGATGAAGATCGCCGTCGCCATGCTGACTGCCGCCGCCGTTTCTGGCTGATGGCATCCGGCCGGCGCGGCGGCTGCGCCTTTCCCATCCTGCTCGGATTGTTCATCGCAGCTGTCCTGACCTTCGATGGCGGACGCGATGCGCCGGGTGTCGAAGTGCGCCGTCCGGCGATTCCCGAGGCGGATGTCGACGGCAACATGCCTGTCGTTCCGCTGCCCGACATGGCGCCCCAATATGGCATCGAGGATCCCGGTCCACCCCGCGACAGCCAGGGAACCGCCTTCGCGATCGCGCATGACGGATTGTGGCTGACAGCTGAGCATGTCGTGAAGGGCTGCAACCTGATCGGCCTCGCCACCGCACCCGATCGCGCGGAACGCGTCGATCGGGTGGTGGCGAGCGCGGTGAGCGATGCGGCGATCATTGCCGACGGATTGCCGAGCGCCGCGGCACTCCCACTGGCAAGTGACCTCCCTCGCCGCGGCGACGACGGCTATCATATGGGGTTTCCTGCCGGTCGCCCCGCCGTCGTCCATAGCCGCTTCATCGGAGAGGCGAATGCCGTGCGCGCGGGCGGTGCGGCGCAGCCGATCCTGGCCTGGGCGGAGATCGACCGCATGCCCGCATTCGATCATACGCTGGGCGGCATCAGCGGTGGGCCGACGCTCGATCGCATGGGGCGTGTCGTGGGGATCAATTCGGCATCGAGCGACCGGCGCGGCCGCGTACTCACGACCCATCCGGCACAGGCTATCAACCTCGTCCGTGCGGCACGTGCGACGGCGGAGCCCGATCCGGTCGCACCGATCGGCGACCCGGCGGCGGCCATGGCGCGTTTCGTCGCGCTCGTCCGCGCCGGTGCCATCCGCCAGGTCTTCTGCGAAGTCACCGGCTGATCATCGAGACGTCGCGGCGTTGCCGCGATCCGGTCATCCACGCGTCACCTGTGCGTCCTCACGTTGCAATGCAGCATCATTAAGTCCCCCCTGGCGCCGTCCTGGCGCTCAAAAGATCAAAGGGGACAGTCGTGATGATTTCGCCAAAGGCTCAATTGCGGTCGACCATCGCGCTCGCGCTTTGCCTGACGTCCGTGTCCGCATTCGCCCAGGATGCGCCGGCCGCTGCGGCCGACGACGACGGCACCGACATCATCGTCCTCGGCACGGGACAGGCGCGCCAGGTCCAGGAACTCGGTCATGATGCGATTGCGGTCGATACGCCGGGCATCAGCCCCTTGAAGGCGATCGACAAGCTGCCGGGTGTCAATTTCCAGGCGGCGGATCCGTTCGGCGCCTATGAATGGTCCGCGCGTATCTCGATCCGCGGCTTTTCGCAGCAGCAGCTCGGCTTCACGCTCGACGGCGTGCCGCTCGGCGACATGAGCTATGGCAATCACAATGGTCTGCATATCAGCCGTGCGCTGATCAGCGAGAATGTCGGCCGGGTCGAAGTGGCGCAGGGCGCCGGCTCGCTCTCCGCCGCCTCGTCGAGCAATCTCGGCGGCACGATCGAATTCTTCACCCGCGCGCCCCGCACGGAATTCGGCGTCGAGATCAATGTCACCTATGGCAGCGAGGATACCAAGCGCGGCTTTGTCCGCATCGACAGCGGAGAGATCGTCCCGGGCGGCCTGCGCGGTTTTGTCAGCTATGCCTATCAGGATGCCGACAAATGGAAGGGTGACGGCATCCAGCGCCAGCATCAGGTCAATGCCCGGCTCGAGCAGCCGGTGGGTACCGGCCGGGTCTTCGGCTTTCTCAACTATTCGGATCGCCGCGAGAATGACTATCAGGATCTCAGCCAGGGGATGATCGGCCGGCTCGGCTATGACTGGGACAATTTCGCCAAGAACTGGGACCTTGCCGTCCGCGTCGCGCATATCGGCAACAATCGCGGCGATACCGGCGTGCCGCCGACCAATCCGGGTGCGGGCACCGTCTATCCCACGCTGGTCGCGACCGTCGACGATGCCTATTATGACGCGGCCGGCCTGCGCCGCGACTGGCTGGCCTCGGTTTCGACATTCCGGTGAACGAGAACTGGTCGCTCAAGGCGACCGGCTATTATCACGACAATCAGGGTGTGGGCATCTGGTATACGCCCTATACGCCCACGCCGGGCGGCGCGCCGATTTCGGTACGCACCACCGAATACGACGTCCAGCGCTATGGCGTCGTTGCGTCGACCAGCGTCACTTTCGGTGCGAACACTGTCGAAGCCGGCCTGTGGTATGAAGACAACGACTTCAACCAGGCGCGGCGCTTCTACGGGCTCGACAACACCACCGGCGCGCCCAGCCGCCGCAGCATCGATTATCCCACCAATCCCTTCTTCACGCAGTGGGAATTCGATTTCTCGACCAAGACCTTCCAATATCACGTCCAGGACACGCTCGATCTCGGCGATTTCAAGATCAACGCGGGCTGGAAGGGGCTGCGCGTCCGCAACGAGGCCGTGCCGGTCGTTGCCGGCGGCCTCGCTTCGGGCACGATCAAGGCCCAGGACTGGTTCATGCCGCAGGCAGGCCTGCTCTATCGGCTGAATGCCGATAACGAGCTGTTCGCGAGCTACACCCAGAATATGCGCGCTTATGCGTCCTCGGCGACCGAAGGGCCGTTCGCGACCACCCAGGCGGGCTTCAAGGGGCTCGACCTGAAGCCCGAGACCTCGACCACCTATGAGCTTGGCTTCCGTACGAAGAGCCGCGTGTTCCAGGGGCTGATCGCGGGCTATTATGTCGACTTCAAGGATCGCATCATCGCCTTCGCCAATGGCTCGGGCATTCAGGGCAATCCCGCGATTCTGCAGAATGTCGGCGATGTCCGTTCCTGGGGCATCGAGGCGGCAGGCACGTTCCGGGTGACCGACGCGCTCTCCCTCTTCGCATCCTATGCGTACAACGACTCCGAATATCAGGATAATGTCGTGAATGCGCAGGGAACGATCATCGCGGCGACCGCCGGCAAGACCGTGGTCAATTCGCCCAAGAGCCTGGCCAAGGGTGAGATCAGCTGGGACGACAAGGCGTTCTTTGCACGGCTGGCGGCGAGCTACACGTCGAAGCGCTTCTATTCGTACGAGAATGACGCGGCCGTCAACGGCTTCGTCGTGTTCGATGCGAGCCTGGGCTATCGCTTCACCCAGGGCATATTGAACGGCTTCACCATCCAGGCGAACGCGACCAATTTGTTCGACCGCAAATATGTCTCGAGCATCGGCACCAACGGCTTTTCGAACCGGGGCGACAGCCAGACTCTGCTGGCCGGCGCGCCGCAGCAATTCTTCGTGACCGTGAAAGCCAGCTTCTGAGCAGCTCCCATTGACGATGATGGCGCCATCCCTCTAGAGCCTTTCCCGTCAGGGCGGAATCGCCCTGACGGATCAGAAAGGCTCTCGTATCCATATCTTGAGCGCTTGCCGGCCGAAAAACCGGTTCCCACTTTTTCGGGAAGCGCTTTAGGGATCGCGCCATCATCTCATCGGGAAAATATGCAGTGAGCGACACCCCTCCAGACCGCCTGTCGGTCGATCCGGATAGCCCCCATCATCAGGCGGAGCTGCTTCAGCGCGGCATCGGCATCCGCTTCAAGGGGGTGGAGAAGACCAATGTCGAGGAATATTGCATTTCCGAAGGCTGGATCCGCGTTCAGGCCGGCAAGACCCTCGATCGTCGCGGCAAGCCGCTGACGATCAAGCTGAACGGTCCGGTAGAGGCATGGTTCGAGGATAGCGATCAGGCCGAAGACGCCGGAGCGGCCGAAGGCTGAACGCGGCGGAATCGAAAAGGCCGCGGCTTTTGCGCGGCCCTATGGCTTAGGTGCTTGTTTTACAGCGATCTTGGCTGCGCTGGTTGACGGCCCGAGCGGGCAGGCAATCCCGCCTCAACCGTAGAAAAAACCCCACGAAAGCGGACCTCATGCTTGCCGTAATAGCGGGGGCTCGGGCGAAGCAGGTCCCGCTTTCGCGGGGAGGACGGTCCGGATCAGTTCCGGAGGCCGTCGATCAATGTGGCGATGCTCGCCAGCCGGTTTTCGGCGAATTGCTGCTTTCTGGCGGTGGGGGCGGCGTCGCCCTCATCCTCTTCCGCATAGATGAAGCCGTAAGCGGGATAGGCGGTCAGGCCGAGATCGCCCATCGGGGCGTACCAGACCTTCACCTTGCTCCAGTCGCCGGCTTCGGAAACGTCGATCGCGCGCACGTCGCGTTCGATTGCGCCGCCGCGCGACCAGTTGGCATGGGTCAGCCGGACTTCGCGATCGGAGATGATCTTGCTGACCATCGCGACATGGCCGACGCGCATCTTGCCGTAGGATTTCAGCGCGAGCACCGAGCCGATCTTGGGTTCATGGCCGCGCTCATATTTGCCGGCCGCCTGGTCCCACCAAGTGTTGGCATTGCCGCGGATCTGGATTCCGGAAACCTCGCGCGCATAGGGCGCGCACTGCCAGAATTGTGCGAAAGCGGGCGAAGCGGCCGCGAACGTCGCGCCGAAAACAGCCAGTGCGCCAAGAAGCGCCTTTGCAGCCCGCGATGTCATCGAATCCCCCTTGGCGTCCCGTGGATCCTGCTTGCCGGGAAGATCGCCGGGAGAAAATAGGGGCGGGCGCCGAAACGCCCCGGCTTGCGGCGAGATGTTGGGAGTCCGGGATGAGCGGCCGGAACGCAGGCGGCGATGGCGATGCGTGGGCTCCACCGACCGAACATTCAGTCTCGATCAAATCTGCACGGTTTTGGTGCAACATTGCCGGGATTGGCACCGGGATGGAGGGGGCGCGGCTTGCAACGTCCGGGAAAGCCGATCATTTTCGCGCCGAGTCATTGGGGGAATCATGTACGTCAGGGCAGCCATCTTCTTCGCGGCGATGCCGATCGCCGGCGCGGCCTGGGCCAGCGATGCACCGCTCTATCAGCCGGCCCCGAGCTGGATCGTGCCGGCGCCGCCGATCGACACGGCGATGGCGCCGGCCGATGGCTCCGCGCTGTTGATGTTCGACCAGCAGCTTCGCCTCGCCGATGGCGGCCGCTGGATCTATGTCGAAAGTGCGATGCGCGCGGTGTCCGCGGAAATGCTGGGGCAGATGGGTACCATCACTTTGCCCTGGCATCCGGCCAAGGGGGATCTGATCATCCATCGCGCGGAGATCCTCCGCGCCGGCGAAACCGTCGACCTGATTGGCAAGGGCGCCAAATTCACCGTTCTGCAGCGCGAACAGCAACTCGAGCGGCAGACGCTCACCGGCATTCTGAGCGCAACGATGGCGATCGAAGGGCTCCGTGTCGGCGACATCGTTCGCCTGTCCTTTTCGGTCACGCAAAAGGATCCGGTTCTCGACGGCCGGATGGAGGCGAGCACGATGCTGCTGGCCGACCCGGTGCGCGTACAATTTGGCCGGGTCCGCATGATATGGCCGGCATCGTCGAAAATGGCGTTCAAGGCCTTTGGAACGCTGCCGGAGGTCAAGCCCGTTCGCAAGGGTGAGTATCAGGAGATCGCGATCGCATTGCCGCTCGCCAAACAGCCCGAGATGCCGGCCGATGCCCCGCCGCGCTTCGCCCGCCCGCCGATCCTCGAGGCGAGCAGCTTTGCGAATTGGGAGGATGTTTCGAAGACCGCCGCGCCGCTTTACCGCACCGATGGGCTGATTGTGCCTGGCACTCCCCTGGCCGGCGAGGTTGCGAAGATCGCTTCGGCGCAATCGGATCCGCGCCAGCGCGCCGCGGCGGCGCTGCGACTGGTTCAGGATCAGGTCCGCTATCTCTTCCGTGGCATGGATCAGGGCAATTACGTGCCACAGACGCCCGTCCAGACCTGGGATCTCCGCTATGGCGATTGCAAGGCGAAGACGCTGCTGCTGCTCGCCATTCTCCGCGCGCTCGACATTCACGCCGAGCCGGCGCTCGCAAGCCTTGGGCTGGGCGATTGGGTGCCCGATCGGCTGCCGTCGTTCGGCGCCTTCGACCATGTGCTGGTGCGTGCCGAGATAGACGGCAAGACGCTCTGGCTCGACGGCACCGGATCGGGCAGCCGGTTCGAGGATCTCGACGATACGCCGCCGCTGCGCATGGTATTGCCGCTGCGCGCGGAGGGGGCGGCGCTGCTTCCGGTTCCGACACGCTCGAAGGCGCGCGCCGATGTGCTGGTCGACCTGGAACTCGATCAATCGGCGGGGATCAGCTTTCCGCCGCCCTTCACGCTTTCGATGACGGTGCGCGGCCCGGTGGCGGACATGCTGCGAATGACCTCCGCCCAGGCTGGAACCAAGGGATTGAACGAGGCCGTGTCCGGTCTTGTGAACGGCTATGTCAACGGCGGTGCGGTCGTCACCCGTTCGGTGACGTTCGACGAAGCCGGCGGCGGCGCGAAGGTGGAAGCGACCGGCCTCGCCAATCTCAATTGGCGCAAGGAGGATGAGCGCTATCAGATCGTGCTCGACAAGGCGGTCGGCGCGATCAGCTTCGAACCCGACCGTAACCGTCCGGCATGGCAGACAGTGCCGGTCGTCGTGCCGCAATTTCCATCGCAGCTTATCCGAACCCGGCTGCGCCTGCCCGGCGGCGGCAAGGGTTTCGAACTGCAGGGCGATGCGAAGCTCTCCGAGATGCTGGCGGGTATCGAGCTTGGCCGGACATCAAGCCTCGACGCGGATTGGGTGACGGTCGAGGAACGGATCGCGCCACGCGATACCGAGGTCGCGGCAGACGCCGTACCGGCGATGCGCGAGCGCGTCGCCCAAGCACAGACCCGGCTGTTCAAGGCGGTTGCGCCCCAGGCCTATCCGGCACGCTGGCAGCAGGTGGAGGCGGCGAAAGCGACGAAGCGCCTGGATCCGATCCTGGCGCTTTATCAGAAGGCCATCGACGACGATCCGGACGAGGTCACCGGCTATCGCAATCGTGCGATCTTCCTGGCGGCAATCTATGAACGCCGCCGTGCGATCGCGGATATCGATCAGATCATCAAGCGCGAGCCGGATGCAGCCACCCATGCGTGGCGTGCGCGCCTGCTGACCGATCTCGGCGAGAAGGACAAGGCGCTGGCCGATCTCGAAACCGCCCGCAAACTCGATCCCGGTTCGGCGGAGGTCGTCGGTCAGTTCGCGTCGCTGCTGCAGGATAGTGGCCGTGGCGATGCCGCAATCCGACTGGTCGATGAGCGGATTTCGGTGGGCGGCAGCGACAAGCGCAATTTCATGGCGCTCAAGGCCGATCTTCTCGGCAGGCTGGGCCGTGTCGACGAGGCGGTGAAGATCTACGACACGGCGATCGCCGCCAGCCCGGGCAGTCCGGACCTGCTGAACGGCCGCTGCTGGCTGAAGGGAACGCGCAACGTGATGCTCGATACCGCGCTCAAGGATTGCACCAAGGCGATCGAACTGATGGAATCGCCCGCAGCGGCGCTCGACAGCCGCGCCATGGTCTATTTCCGGATGGGGCGGCTCGATGACGCACTCGCCGATCTGGATGCAGCCTATATGATCGACCAGCAGATTCCGGCGGTGATGTTCATGCGCGGCATCATCCGCGCGCGCGGCGGCGACAGCAGCGCCGCCCGGTCCGATCTCGCCGCAGCCCGCCTGCTTTCACCGCGCATCGACGAAATCTATGCGGATTACGGCATCAAGCCATAGTGCGCTTTGAACCTGGGGCGGCAATGTGCCGGCGAAGGGGCGATAGGCCGGGGGCAGTTCGCCGCGCGGTATATAATCGCCCTCGAACGTGGCGACGGTGGGATCGACGGTGATCTTTCGCCGGGCAAGTTTGGCAAGGAAGGAATCCATCGGCTCCTTCTTGAAATCGAGCGCCGGACCATAGCGATAAGGGCCGTAGAAACGCCGCCACCCGTTCGACTGGTCGATCACCGATTGTGGCATGCCCTGCATGATCACCCAGCAGCGCGAATGCGATCGGTTTCATGCGGCCATCCCGAATGTGCGTTGTGCGCATGTGGTGCCACGAAATGCACGCTTGTGGCAATCATCGCGCGGCGTCCGAGAGGTCCAAGGTGTGGATGCGTCTGCATCCCCGCACCTTGTATCACGCATGAAAAACCCCGCCGGATCGCTCCGGCGGGGTCTCTCATTTCACCCGAGGGTGCCGGGGCTTATGCCTCGGCGCCGTCCTCGCCATTGGTGTCGGCGACCACGACTGCCAGCGGATCGTCGCCGGTATCGGCTTCGACGGGCTGACGCAGCTCGGCTTCATGCTCTTCCGCCGCCGAATTGGGGGCGATCAGGCTTTCCTGCCAGGCGCGCTGGCTGGCGCGGAGCGCAGCGTCGCGGCTGGAGGCGGTGACGCGCAGGCGGTTCATGCCGGCGCCGGTACCCGCCGGGATGAGGCGGCCGACGATGACATTCTCCTTGAGGCCGATCAGCGTATCCGACTTGCCCTGGACCGACGCTTCGGTGAGCACCCGGGTCGTTTCCTGGAAGGAAGCGGCCGAGATGAACGAACGCGTCTGCAGGCTCGCCTTGGTGATGCCGAGCAGCACCGGCTTGCCCTGAGCGGGACGCAGCCCGTTGGCCAGCCTGGAGTTGATCTCGTCCATCTCCTCGCGATCCACCTGCTCTGCCGCGAGCAGGGTGGTGTCGCCGCCGTCGGTGATCTCGACCTTTTGCAGCATCTGGCGAACGATCACCTCGATGTGCTTGTCGTTGATCTTCACGCCCTGGAGACGATAGACCTCCTGGATTTCCGACACGAGATATTCCGCGAGCGCCTCGATGCCGAGGACCTCGAGAATGTCGTGCGGATCGGGCGAGCCGCCGATCAGATTGTCGCCGCGCTTGACGTAATCGCCTTCCTGCACGTCGATGACCTTGGACTTGGGCACCAGATACTCGACGACCTCGCCGCCATCCTCGGGCTGGATGCCGATCTTGCGCTTGGCCTTGTAGTCCTTGCCGAAGACGACACGGCCCGAGACCTTTGCGATGATCGCATTCTCCTTGGGCTTGCGCGCTTCGAACAGCTCGGCAACGCGCGGCAGACCGCCGGTGATGTCGCGGGTCTTGGCCGCTTCGCGGCTGACACGTGCGAGCACGTCACCCGCGCTCACTTCCTGTCCATCCTCGATCGAGAGCGTCGTGCCCGCGGTCAGCATGTAGCGGCCGGCCTCGCCCGATGCCGCATCGAGCAGGGTCAGGCGCGGACGCAGATCCTCTTTCGAACGGCTCGGCGCGCGATATTCGATCACGACGCGCTGGGTGATGCCCGTGGCTTCGTCGGCCTGTTCGGTCAGCGTCTTGCCGTCGATCAGATCCTGATACTTCACGATGCCCGGGTTTTCCGTGATCACCGGCATGGTGAACGGATCCCATTCGGCAAGGCGATCGCCCTTCGTGATCTTCGCCTTGTCCTCGACGAGCACATACGCGCCATAGGGCAGGCGATGGACCGCGCGCTCGCGGCCTTCGGAGTCGATGATCGCCAGTTCGCCCGAACGCGCCAGGACGACGCGACGCTTGCGCTGGTCGACGATCACGCGAAGGTCGCGATATTCGACGGTGCCGTCGGAAACGGCCTCCAGGTTCGACTGTTCGTTGAGCTGCGCCGCGCCGCCGATGTGGAAGGTCCGCATCGTCAGCTGGGTGCCCGGCTCACCGATCGACTGCGCCGCGATGACGCCGACGGCTTCGCCGATATTGACCGGCGTACCGCGTGCAAGGTCACGGCCATAGCATTTGCCGCACACGCCCTGCGTCGATTCGCAAACCAGCGGCGAGCGGATCTTGACCGACTGGACGCCGATCGCCTCGATCGCGGCGATCATCGCCTCGTCGAGCAGCGTGCCCTCGGCGATCAGCACGTCGTTGGTCTTGCTGTCGACGATGTCCTCGGCCGTGGTGCGGCCCAAGATACGCTCGCCGAGCGACGCGATGGTCGATCCGCCCTGCACGATCGCCTTCATGTCCAGCGCGCGTTCGGTGCCGCAATCATCCTCGATCACGACGCAGTCCTGGCTCACGTCCACGAGACGGCGGGTCAGGTAACCCGAGTTCGCGGTCTTGAGCGCGGTATCCGCCAGGCCTTTGCGGGCGCCGTGGGTCGAGTTGAAGTACTCAAGGACGGTCAGGCCTTCCTTGAAGTTCGAGATGATCGGCGTCTCGATGATCTCACCCGACGGCTTGGCCATCAGGCCGCGCATGCCCGCGAGCTGCTTGATCTGCGCGGCGCTACCGCGGGCACCGGAGTGCGCCATCATGTAGATCGCGTTGATCGGCTTCTCGCGGCCATTCTCGTCCTTCTTGACCGCCTGGATTTCCTTCATCATCGCCGCGGCCACCTGGTCGCCGCAACGGCTCCAGGCGTCGATCACCTTGTTGTACTTTTCCTGCTGGGTGATCAGGCCGTCCTGATATTGCTGCTCATAATCCTTCACGAGCTCGCGCGTCTCGTCGACCAGCGCGATCTTCTCGCCCGGGATGATCATGTCGTCCTTGCCGAACGAGATGCCCGCCTTGAACGCGTGACGGAAACCGAGCGCCATGATCGCGTCGGCGAACAGCACCGTCTCCTTCTGGCCGGTGTGGCGATAGACGATGTCGATGACGTCGCCGATCTCCTTCTTGGTCAGCAGGCGGTTGACGGTCTCGAAGGGCACCTTGTGGCTCTTCGGCAGCGTCTCGCCGAGCAGCATGCGGCCCGGCGTCGTCTCGAAGCGCTTGAGATAGCCATTGCCCTGCTCATCGGTCTGCGGAACGCGGCTGATGATCTTGGTGTGCAGCGTCACCGCCTTGGCGTTGAGCGCCTGATGCACCTCGGACATATCGGAGAGGAGCATGCCTTCGCCCGGCTCATTCTCCTTCAGCATCGAAAGATAATAGAGGCCGAGCACCATGTCCTGCGACGGCACGATGATCGGCTTGCCGTTCGCGGGCGACAGGATGTTGTTGGTCGACATCATCAGAACGCGCGCTTCCAGCTGCGCTTCGAGCGACAGCGGAACGTGCACGGCCATCTGGTCGCCGTCGAAGTCGGCGTTGAATGCCGAGCAGACCAGCGGGTGAAGCTGGATCGCCTTGCCTTCGATCAGCACCGGTTCGAACGCCTGGATGCCCAGACGGTGAAGCGTCGGCGCGCGGTTCAGGAGAACCGGGTGCTCGCGGATCACCTCGTCGAGGATGTCCCAGACTTCCTTGCGCTCCTTCTCGACCCACTTCTTCGCCTGCTTCAGGGTCATGGAAAGACCCTTGGCGTCGAGGCGGGCGTAGATGAACGGCTTGAACAGCTCGAGCGCCATCTTCTTGGGCAGGCCGCACTGGTGCAGTTTCAGCTCAGGCCCGGTCACGATCACCGAACGGCCGGAATAGTCGACGCGCTTGCCGAGCAGGTTCTGGCGGAAGCGGCCCTGCTTGCCCTTGAGCATGTCGGACAGCGACTTCAGCGGACGCTTGTTGGCACCGGTGATAGTGCGGCCGCGGCGGCCATTGTCGAACAGCGCGTCGACGGCTTCCTGCAGCATGCGCTTTTCGTTGCGGACGATGATGTCCGGCGCGCGCAGCTCCATCAGCCGCTTCAGGCGGTTGTTGCGGTTGATCACGCGGCGATAGAGATCGTTCAGATCCGACGTCGCGAAGCGGCCGCCGTCGAGCGGCACCAGCGGGCGCAGTTCGGGCGGGATGACCGGGATCACTTCGAGGATCATCCATTCCGGACGGTTGCCCGAATCGATGAAGCTCTCGACGACCTTCAGCCGCTTGATGATCTTCTTGGGCTTCAGTTCTGACTTGGTCTCGGCCAGTTCCTTGAGCAGGTCCTCGCGCTCGCCGACCAGGTCGAGCTCCTCGAGCATGCGGCGGACGGCTTCGGCACCGATGCCGGCGCTGAACGCGTCCTCGCCGAACTCATCCTGCGCGTCGAGCAGTTCGTCTTCGGTCAGCAGCTGGTATTTGTCGAGCGTGGTCAGACCCGGCTCGATCACGATATACGCCTCGAAATAGAGGACGCGCTCAAGCTGCTTGAGCTGCATGTCGAGCAGCAGGCCGATGCGGCTCGGCAGCGACTTCAGGAACCAGATGTGCGCGACGGGGGCGGCCAGCTCGATATGGCCCATGCGCTCGCGGCGGACCTTGGAGACGGTCACCTCGACGCCGCACTTCTCGCAGACGATGCCCTTGTACTTCATGCGCTTGTACTTGCCGCACAGGCACTCGTAATCCTTGATCGGACCGAAGATGCGCGCGCAGAACAGGCCGTCACGCTCGGGCTTGAACGTGCGGTAGTTGATGGTCTCCGGCTTCTTGATCTCGCCGAAGGACCAGGAACGGATGCGCTCCGGGCTGGCGATGCCGATCTGGATCTGGTCGAAAGTCTCGGGCTTCGCGACCGGATTGGCGAAATTGGTCAGTTCGTTCATGTTTCAGTCCCTTACGAAGGGTCAAATATCTGGGCGGTGGAAAGAGCGCCGCCCGTTTGCGGGCAGCGCTCCGTCCGTCATTCCGCGGCTTCGGCCAGGCCGTCTTCGCTGTCTTCGATGCTCTTCAGCTCGACGTTCAGACCCAGCGAGCGCATTTCCTTGACGAGAACGTTGAAGCTCTCCGGAATGCCCGCCTCGAACGTGTCGTCGCCCTTGACGATCGCTTCGTACACCTTGGTGCGGCCGACAACGTCGTCGGACTTCACCGTCAGCATCTCCTGCAGCGTATAGGCGGCGCCATAGGCCTGGAGCGCCCAGACCTCCATCTCGCCGAAGCGCTGGCCGCCGAACTGCGCCTTGCCGCCCAGCGGCTGCTGGGTGACGAGCGAGTAGGGGCCGATCGAACGGGCGTGGATCTTGTCGTCGACAAGGTGGTGCAGCTTCAGCATGTAGATGTAGCCCACGGTCACCTTGCGGTCGAACGCATCGCCGGTGCGGCCGTCGAACAGTTCGACCTGGCCCGACGGATCGAGACCCGCCAGCACCAGCATGTCGGACACGTCGGCTTCGCGCGCGCCGTCGAACACCGGGGTCGCCATTGGCACACCGCCGGTCAGATTGCCGGCCAGCTCGATGATCTGGTCAGGCGTCCGTGCGTCGATCTCGGCGTCGTAATGGTCGCCATAGACGGTCTTCAGCCGGTCGATCACCACCTGCGGGGCATTGCCCCCGGTGCCGTTCGGATTGGCTTCGCGCCATTGCTCCAGAGCACCGGCGATCTGCCGGCCCAGGCCGCGCGCGGCCCAGCCCAGATGGGTCTCGAAGATCTGGCCGACGTTCATGCGGCTCGGCACGCCCAGCGGGTTGAGCACGATGTCGACGGGGGTGCCGTCCTCGAGGAACGGCATGTCCTCCGCCGGCAGGATGCGGCTGATCACGCCCTTGTTGCCGTGACGGCCGGCCATCTTGTCGCCCGGCTGCAGCTTGCGCTTCACCGCGACGAAAACCTTGACCATCTTGAGCACGCCCGGGGGCAGCTCGTCGCCACGCTCCAGCTTCTCGCGACGGTCCTCGAACTTCTCGTTGATGACCTTGACCGCCTCGTCATACTGGGCCTTCACGGCTTCCAGATCGGCCTGGCGCTTGTCGTCCTGGACCGCGAACTTCCACCATTCGTGACGCTCGACCTCTTCCAGAAGCGACTCGTCGATCTCCGACCCCTTCTTGACGCCCTTGGGCGCCGCGGTCGCGACATGGCCGAGCAGCATTTCCTTCAGACGGCCATAGCTCGCCCGGTTGAGGATGCCGCGCTCGTCGTCCGAGTCCTTCTTCAGGCGCTCGATCTCCTCGCGCTCGATCGCCATGGCACGCTCGTCCTTGTCGATGCCGTGACGGTTGAACACGCGGACTTCGACGATCGTGCCGGCGACGCCCGGGGGCAGGCGCAGCGACGTGTCGCGCACGTCGGACGCCTTTTCACCGAAGATGGCGCGGAGCAGCTTCTCTTCCGGCGTCATCGGGCTTTCGCCCTTCGGCGTGATCTTGCCGACCAGGATGTCGCCCGGCTCCACTTCGGCGCCGATATAGACGATGCCGGCCTCGTCGAGGTTGCGCAGGGCTTCCTCGCCGACGTTCGGGATGTCGCGCGTGATGTCTTCCGGCCCGAGCTTGGTGTCGCGGGCCATCACCTCGAACTCTTCGATATGGATCGAGGTGAAGACGTCGTCCTTCACGATCCGCTCGGAGATCAGGATCGAATCCTCGTAGTTGTAGCCGTTCCAGGGCATGAACGCGACGAGCGCGTTGCGGCCCAGCGCCAGCTCACCGAACTCGGTCGACGGACCGTCGGCGATGATGTCGCCTTCGTTGACGATGTCGCCCACCTTCACCAGCGGGCGCTGGTTGATGCAGGTGTTCTGGTTGGAGCGCTGGAACTTCATCAGCGTGTAGATGTCGACGCCCGACTTGCCGGCGGCGACGTCGCCGGTCGCGCGGATCACGATACGGGTCGCGTCGACCTGATCGACGATGCCGCCACGCTTGGCGCCGATGGCGGCGCCCGAATCGCGCGCAACCGTCTCTTCCATGCCGGTGCCGACGAACGGCGCCTCGGCCCGGACGAGCGGCACGGCCTGACGCTGCATGTTCGATCCCATCAGCGCGCGGTTGGCGTCATCGTTTTCCAGGAACGGAATGAGCGATGCCGCGACCGACACGAGCTGCTTGGGGCTCACGTCCATCAGCGTGATGTGATCGCGCGGCGCCATCAGGAACTCGCCGGCCTCGCGGGCCGAGATCAGATCCTCGACAAAGCCATATTCGTCGTTCAGCTCGGCGTTCGCCTGCGCGATCGTGTGCTTCGCCTCTTCCATCGCGGAGAGATACACGACCTCGGTCGTGACCTTGCCGTCGATGACCTTGCGGTACGGCGTCTCGATGAAGCCATATTTGTTGACGCGGCTGAAGCTCGCCAGCGAGTTGATCAGACCGATGTTCGGGCCTTCCGGCGTTTCGATCGGACAGATCCGGCCATAATGGGTCGGATGGACGTCGCGGACCTCGAAGCCCGCGCGCTCGCGGGTGAGACCACCCGGCCCAAGCGCCGAAACGCGACGCTTGTGCGTCACTTCGGAGAGCGGGTTGGTCTGATCCATGAACTGCGAGAGCTGCGACGAACCGAAGAATTCGCGCACCGCGGCAACCGCGGGCTTCGCGTTGATCAGGTCGTTGGGCATGACGGTCGACACGTCGACCGAGCTCATCCGCTCCTTCACCGCGCGCTCCATGCGGAGCAGGCCGATGCGATACTGGTTCTCGAGCAGCTCGCCCACCGAACGCACGCGGCGGTTGCCGAGATTGTCGATGTCGTCGATCTCGCCCTTGCCGTCCTTCAGGTCGACCAGCGTCTTGACGACCGCCAGGATATCCTCGGTGCGCAGCGTCGTCACCGTGTCTTCGGCGTCGAGATCGAGGCGCATGTTGAGCTTGACGCGGCCCACGGCCGACAGGTCGTAGCGCTCGGGGTCGAAGAACAGGCCGGCGAACAGCGCTTCGGCGGTCTCGCGCGTCGGCGGCTCGCCGGGGCGCATGACGCGATAGATGTCGCTGAGCGCGTGGTCGCGATCCTCGGCCTTGTCGGCCTTCAGCGTGTTGCGGATCCATGGACCCGTGTTGACGTGATCGATGTCGAGCAGCTCGATGCGATCGACGCCGGCCTTGTCGAGCTTTTCGAGATTGTCGGGCGAAACCTCGTCGCCCGCCTCGATATAGATCTCGCCGGTCGCGTCGTTGACCAGGTCATAGGCCGAATAACGGCCGAAGATTTCCTCGGTCGGGATCAGCAGCTGCTCCAGCCCGTCCTTCTGCACCTTGTTGGCGGCGCGGGGGCTGATCTTCTGGCCGGCGGGGAAGACGACTTCGCCGGTCTTGGCGTCGACGACGTCGAATGCGGGCTTCTGGCCACGCCATTGCTCGGGGGTGAAGGGAATCACCCAGCCGCCCTCGCCGCGGACGAAAATCACCTTGTTGTAGAAGAAGCCGAGGATATCCTCGGAATTCAGGCCAAGCGCATAGAGCAGGGCAGTGACCGGCAGCTTGCGCTTGCGGTCGATGCGGACGTTGACGATGTCCTTGGCGTCGAATTCGAAGTCGAGCCACGAGCCGCGATAGGGAATGACGCGCGCGGCGAAGAGATATTTGCCCGAGGCATGGGTCTTGCCGCGGTCATGGTCGAACAGCACGCCCGGCGACCGGTGCATCTGGCTGACGATGACGCGCTCGGTGCCGTTGATGAAGAAGGTGCCGTTGCCCGTCATCAGAGGCATGTCGCCCATATAGACGTCCTGCTCCTTGATATCGAGGACCGAACGGGTCTCGGTATCGGCGTCCACTTCGAACACGATCAGGCGCAGCGTGACGCGCATCGGCGCCGCATAGGTGATGCCGCGCTGACGGCATTCCTCGACGTCGAACTTGGGGTCCTCAAGCTCGTAATTGACGAAATCCAGCTCGGCGGTGCCGGCGAAGTCGCGAATCGGGAAAACCGAGCGCAGCGTCTTCTCCAGGCCGGACACATAGCCGGTCTTGGGATCGGAGCGCAGGAACTGCTCGTAGGATTCGCGCTGCACCTCGATGAGGTTCGGCATCTGAATCACTTCGTGGATGTTGCCGAAAACCTTGCGGATGCGCTTCTTCGCGGTGCTCAAAAGGGGAGCTGCCTTGGTCGCCATGTCGGTTTTGCCCTATCGGTCGGTTGCGTCAGTCAAATTTCGGGCGCAAAAACGCCAAAAGCCGCAGTCTTTCTCTGGGAAAAACAGCAGCTTCAGCGTCCTGGAACCCCAGCCGATCTATTCGTCCGATGCGCTGCGCGACGACGCATCATTTCCCGAAAGGCTGTGGTGAAGAGGCGCGATATAGGAGCGGGGTGCCGTCATGTCAAACGGGCATGAATTTTCGGCCGGGCGTTGCCGGGGAACGGCCCGCCGCAGTTTCTGCGGCGAGCCGAGCCCGGACTTCCATGAAAATCATTGTTCCCCTGTCATGAAACAACGCCCTTCCCCCAATCGTCGCGCGATTGCCATGCTGTTGGCGGCCGTTGCGCTCCCCATAACCCCGCTTTTCGCGCAGAATATAGAGCCTCTGCCGGTGCCGGCGCAGACCGCGCCCCCGCCGGTCGCAGCGGCGCCGGCACCCGAGCCGCGTGTCGCGCCGCCGCCGGTGGTCTCGGTCGCACCGCGCGCGACGCAGGCCGCTCCGGTCGCCGAGGCCGAAGCGCCAGCCGCAGCGCCGCAGCGCCGGTCGGCGGAACGGTCGGTCGCGCGGCCCCGCGCCCGGCAGGCAGCCCCCGCCCAGGCAGCCGCAACGGCTGTCGCGACGCCGGTTGCCGTGGTACCTGCGCTCACGCCCGTACCCGCTGCGCCGCCCGAACCCGTTGCTTCGATTGTGGAGCCGGCTCCCCCGCCGCCGGCGGAACCCGTCGCGGATGCACCTGTCGCTCCGGCGCCTGCGCAGGCGGGTAGCGGGGCGTGGTTGTGGCTGATCGCTGGGCTTGCCGTGATCGCGGCTGTCGCCGGCCTGCTCGCCTGGCGCCGCCGCCGCGTGGTGGAGGATGATGGGCTGGAAGGTTATTATGATGAGGTGGACGAGCAGATCCCGCATCGGCCGGTCGCGCCGACGATCGAGCCCATCCCCGACACGACGCCGAATGTGAAGATCGTTGCGGCGCCGATCGTGCCGCCCGCAGCACTTCATATGCCGGTGGTGCAGCCGCGCTCCGTCGCGCCCGACACGATCGCCCCCGAAAGCACTGTCGAAAATGCGGTCGACAGCAGGGGCGAGGATCCGATCGGAGAGATTGAGAAGGTTTCGGTCGGCAAGGCGGACAGCGCCGATGTCGGTGCGATGATTGCGGCTTCGGCCGCGCCGGCGGGCAGGCCCTGGCTGGAGTTGATCATGCGGCCGATGCGGGCGGGCACCAACAGCGACGATGCCGTCGTCGAGTTCGAGCTGACCGTCGGCAATGCGGGCGGCGTGCCGGCCAGGGACGTTCGCATCTCGACCTGGATGTTCGCGGCCGGATCGACACAGGATTCGGAGATGGAGCGGATGCTGATCGATCCACCGGGCGACGCGCAGCTTTCCGAGGTCACGATCGCGCCCGGCGACGGCACCCGTATCGAGGCCGCGATCGCGCTGCCGACCGCGCATGCCGCGAATGGCAGCATGTTGCCGGTGCTGGTCGCCGATGCGCGGTACACGCTGCCGGACGGCGGCGAAGGACGCACTTCGGCATCGTTCGAGATCGGACTTGCGTCCGGTGACACGATCGAGGGTTTTTCCACCGATCATCCCACCGGCATGCGCGAGGATATCGACGCGCGCCTCCATACGGAACCGCAGCACACCTGATCGTATCAGGGTCGTCGCGGGAGGGCAGGGCGGCTCCGTGAGGGGCCGCCCTTTCCATGACCGGCCCGGCCGATCGGTGCGCGGAAGGCATATACGAAGAAAGGGACGGCCCCATGCGGAGCCGCCCCTTTCCATGTTCGGTTCCGGCCGAAGCCGGAAGCGCGTCGCGAGCTTACTTGAGCTCGACGGTGGCGCCGGCCTCTTCGAGCTGCTTCTTCAGCTTCTCGGCCTCTTCCTTGTTCACGCCTTCCTTGACGGCCTTCGGAGCCGACTCGACCAGCGTCTTCGCTTCGGTCAGGCCGAGCTGCGTGATCGCGCGGACTTCCTTGATGACGTTGATCTTCTTGCCACCGTCGTTGACGAGGATCACGTCGAACTCGGTCTGCTCTTCGGCAACCGGGGCAGCAGCGCCGCCGGCAGCAGCCGGAGCGGCGACGGCAGCAGCGGCCGAAACGCCCCACTTCTCTTCGAGGAGCTTCGAGAGCTCAGCGGCTTCGAGAACGGTGAGAGCCGAAAGGTCGTCAACGAGCTTGTTAAGGTCTGCCATGTTGTATTCTCCATATGCGGGCATCGCCCGCCTGTTCGGTTTCAGTCAGGTGATCAGGCTGCTTGCTTTTCCGCATGCGCGGAAAGGACGCGGGCGATCTGAGCCGCCGGTGCCTGGGTGATGGTCGCGAGCTTGGTCGCGGGCGCAACGATGAGCCCCACGATCTTCGCGCGCAGTTCGTCAAGCGAGGGCAGCGAGGCAAGTGCCTTGATTCCCTCTGCGTCGAGAAGCGTGTCGCCCATCGCGCCGCCCACGATTTCCAACTTGTCGTTGGTCTTCGCGAATTCCACGATCACCTTCGCAGGTGCCACCGGATCGGTGGAGGTTCCGAGCGCCGTCGGTCCGGTCAGCATGTCGCTGATGGACGTATAGGTGGTGCCCTCGACTGCGAGCTTGGCAAGCTTGTTCTTCGTCACCTTGTAGCTGGCGCCTGCGTCGCGCATCTTCGTCCGCAACACCGTGGACTGGGCCACAGTGAGGCCGAGATTGCGGGTGACAACCACCACGCTGGTCTCGTTGAAGGTGCGGTTCAGTGCTGCGACCAGCTCGGACTTTTGAGCACGATCCATGCCATTCTCCACTCATGCCTGCCGGAAAGTCCGGCAAGCGGCTAAGCCCGCGGCGAGCCGCGGGCGGTACTAGTCCGGAGGGGAATGGTCACCTGCCTGATGGCAGAGGGCCCGAGCGCGCATAAGCGAGACACGGGCTGAAAACTGTTCCCCGTCTAGGCTGGATGTTTAAGAGGGCCGGAATGCCCCCACCAACTGTCTCGGACGGTATGACCCACCGGCGAACCTGCGGGCCAAGGCGCGGCGCATAGCAGATTCGGGGACTGGGTCAAGGTGAAGCAATCCTGCTTAAACCGTCATCCCGATGAAAATCGGAATCTCACTTCTTCTTGCAAAGCCAGTGAACAGGCAGGGAGGTCCCGATTTTCATCGGGATGACGAAAGGAAGGGGGCGATCCCCAAGCAAAAAGGCCGGAGCTTTCGCCCCGGCCTTCCTATTCGTTGGCAGATCCCGCCCGGCTTACGCCGCAGCGACCTCGGCCGTGTCGACTTTGACGCCCGGGCCCATCGAAGAGCTCAGCGCAATCTTGCGGACATATTTGCCCTTGGCGCCCGTCGGCTTGGCCTTCACCACCGCGTCGACCAGCGCGTCGAAATTCGCGCGCAGATCCTCGGCGGGGAAGCTCGCCTTGCCGATGCCGGAATGGATGATGCCGGCCTTTTCGACACGATACTCGACCTGGCCACCCTTGGCTGCCTTCACGGCTTCGCCGACATTGGGAGTCACGGTGCCGAGCTTCGGGTTGGGCATCAGGCCCTTGGGGCCCAGCACCTTGCCGAGACGTCCGACCAGACCCATCATGTCCGGGGTCGCGATGCAGCGATCGAACTCGATCTTGCCGTTCTGGACGATCTCGAGCAGGTCTTCCGCACCGACGACGTCGGCGCCGGCTGCCTTGGCTTCCTCGGCCTTGTCGCCGCGGGCGAACACGCCGACGCGGACGGTCTTGCCGGTGCCCTTGGGCAGGGTGACGACGCCACGGACCATCTGGTCGGCATGGCGGGGATCGACGCCCAGGTTCAACGCGACTTCGACGGTCTCGTCGAACTTGGAAGTGGCGTTGGCCTTCACCAGCGCGATCGCCTCGTCGACGCCGTGCAGCTTGTCACGATCGATGGTCTCGGCGAGCTTCTTCGCCTTCTTGCTCTGAAATGCCATTGGTTCAGCCCTCCACCACTTCGAGGCCCATTGCGCGGGCGGAGCCTTCGATGATCTTGGTCGCTGCCTCGATGTCGTTGGCGTTCAGGTCCTTCATCTTCACTTCGGCGATCTCGGCGAGCTTGGAGCGCGCGATCTTTCCGGCGGAAATCTTGCCCGGCTCCTTGGAGCCCGACTTGAGGCCCGCGGCCTTCTTGATGAGGAAGGTTGCCGGCGGCGTCTTGGTCTCGAAGCTGAAGCTGCGATCCGCATAGACGGTGATGATCGTCGGGATCGGCATGCTCTTTTCGAGATCGCCGGTCGCGGCGTTGAACGCCTTGCAGAATTCCATGATGTTCACGCCGCGCTGACCCAGTGCAGGGCCGATCGGCGGGGAGGGGTTGGCGGCGCCCGCGGGCACCTGGAGCTTGATATAGCCCGTTATCTTCTTAGCCATTGTCCATTCTCACTCTGTAGTCGGGGCGGTGCGCCATGACGCCTCGCCCTGTTTCAAGTTTAGCGGTCCAGACGGTGGCCGAGGCCCCCTCCCGCAGGCATTCGGGGGCAGGCCCCCAAATTCTTATTTGGCGCGCTCGACCTGCTCGAAATCGAGCTCGACCGGGGTGGCGCGACCGAAGATCGAGACCGAAACCTTGACGCGGTTCTTCTCGAAATCCAGTTCTTCGACGATGCCGTTGAAGCTGGCGAAGGGGCCGTCGAGCACCTTGACGCTGTCGCCGATCTCGTAATCCACCTTGATCTGGTGCTTGGGCGCCGCGGCGGCTTCCTCCTTGGTATTGAGGATGCGCGCGGCCTCCGCCTCGCTGATCGGCTGCGGCTTGCCCGAGGATCCGAGGAAGCCCGTCACCTTCGGCGTGTTCTTCACCAGGTGATAGACGTCGTCGTTCATGCTCAGCTTCGCCAGCACATAGCCGGGGAAGAATTTGCGCTCGGACTGGATCTTCTTGCCGCGGCGAACCTCGGTCACGGTCTCGGTCGGCACCTCGACGGATTCGACGAGCGCGTCGAGCCCCATGCGCGTCGCTTCGGCCATGATCGAGTCACGGACCTTGTTCTCGAAGCCTGAATAGGCGTGGATGATGTACCAGCGCGACATGCGTTTCCCTATTAGCTTCGGCTCAGCCGATCAGGCTGAGCAATGCCCGGACAATGGCGCTGAACGCCGAATCGATCCCGAAGAAGAAAAGCGCGAGGATCGTCGTCATGATGAGCACCATGACGGCAGTCATCACGGTCTCCTTGCTGGAGGGCCACACGACCTTTGCGGTCTCGGCCCGCACCTGCCGGATGAACTCGCCGGGATTGACCTTCGCCACTGTTCAAGCCTTCGAAAAATTCGTCAATACCAACGACAAATGGCCACCAGGCGCCTTTCCGAGTCTCTCGACCGGAGCCGCCCCGTGACCTCTCTGTCGCATCCCGGGCCAATATACCGCGCCGCCAATCAAGGCAAGCGTGGCAGGGGCAGAGGGACTCGAACCCACGACCCTCGGTTTTGGAGACCGATGCTCTACCAGCTGAGCTATACCCCTAGGACCGGGAAGACGCGCGACATAGCGGTGGACCGTGATGGACGCAAGAGCCGCAGGGACGTCGTCATGCCAAATCAGGCCGCTGCGCGACGCTGCTGGGCGCGGAGCATCAGCTTGCGCGCTTCTTCCGCGACCATCGGCTTGCCGAACAGATAGCCCTGCACCTTGGTGCAGCCCAGTTCGCGGATCATCTCGAATTCCTCCTCGGTCTCCGCGCCTTCGGCCGTGGTCGTCATGCCGAGGCTGTCCGCCATCGCCACGACCGCTCGGATGATCGCCAGGCTCTCCGCACTTTTCTTGGCGGCGCCCTGAACGAAGCTGCGGTCGATCTTGATCGTCGAGAATTGCGTCTTGCGGAGATAGCCGAGCGACGAATAGCCGGTGCCGAAATCGTCGAGCGCGAGGCGGACGCCCAGCCCCAATATCTGGTCGAGGATCGCGATCGCGCCCGTGCCTTCGCGCAGGAACACGCTCTCGGTCACTTCCAGTTCCAGCCGGTGCGGCGGCAGGCCGCTGTGCGACAGGGCGGAGATCACCGCGGTCACGAAATTGGGATCGCTCAGCTGTTCAGCGGATACGTTGACCGCGACGCGGACGGTGGGCGGCCAGCTCACCGCTTCCTCGCAGGCGGTGCGCAGCACCCATTCGCCGATCGGCGCGATCAGGCGTGCATCCTCGGCGACCGGAATGAATTTATAGGGCGGGATCACGCCCATTTCGGGATGCGTCCAGCGCAGCAGCGTCTCGAAGCCTTCGATCGCCGAATCATCGGCGGAGACGACGGGCTGATAGACGAGATGGAGTTCGCCCTTTTCGAGCGCGCTGCGCAGCGCGATCTCCAGCGTCCGCCGTTCCTCGGCATTGGCGTGGAGCTGGGGCTCGTAGACATGATGCTTGCCGCCGCCCGCATCCTTGGAGCGATACAGCGCCAGATCGGCGCTGCGGATGAGCATTTCGGCGGTGAGCCCGTCGCTGGGGCCGATCGCGCTGCCGATGCTGGCGCCGATATAGAGCGTGTGCTGATCGACCTCATAGGGGCGCGTCAGCGCCTCGATGATCGCATGGGCCAGTGTGTCGACGCGATTCTGGTCGCGCACGTCGAGCAGCACCACCGCGAATTCGTCCCCGCCCAGCCGGCCGCACAATTCGTTCTCGGTCATCAACTGGCGCAACCGCTCGGCCACGCGGCTCAGCAGCCGGTCGCCGACCGGATGGCCGAGCGTGTCGTTGACCGCCTTGAAGCGATCAAGGTCGATCATCATGAAGCCGCACTGGCTGCGCCATTGCTCGGCATGCTGCATGGCGCGCGCGAGCGTCTCGTTGATCATCATGCGATTGGGCAGGCCGGTCAGTGTGTCATAGCGCGCGAGGCGGTTGATCTTGTCGGCCGAATCGCGTTGCGCCGTGACGTCGGAGCCGACACCGCGAAAGCCGAGAAAGGCGCCGCGATCGTCGAAACGCGGCGATGCCGACAATTCCCACCAGCGTGTCGCGCCCGCGATCTTCACCGGCAGGATCAGATCGGCGAAGCTCTCGCGGCGCTTGAGCTTTTCGGCGAGTTCGCGAAGACCCGAGGCGAAATTGCCCGCTTCCCAGCTCTCGCCCGCCAGGATGCGCAGCAACTGCTTGCCCTCGAGTTCCGCAAGTTCGACGCCCAGCGCCGCGGCAAAGCGTGGCGAGACATGTGTCAGGCAGCGCGCGGCATCGGTCTGCCACAGCCAGTCCGCGCCGGTATCCTCGAACTCGCGCAGCAACAGGCTGACGACTTCCTTCTTTTCGGTCAGCGCCTGGTCGGACACCAGCGATTCGATGAAGCGCTTGCCGCTCAGAAAGGCCATGCCGGCCAGCATCACCGTGAAGACGGCATTTGTACCCGCGAGCATCGTCAGGCCCAGGTTGAGGGCCATCACGCTGAGCGCGGTGCCGACGATCGCGATGAACAGCATCGTCCCCAATGGTGCGACGGTCAGTACCAGCGCGGCTGCGGCGGCCAGGCCGCTGAGCACGGCCCAGACCATCAGAATCTCGTTGATGCCGCCGCCCTTCACGAAGAAAAGGGCCGGCACTGCCCAGAGCGCGCCCGACAGCGCCAGCGCGATGGTCTCTCGATGCAGTTCGGTTCGTGTCGCCGTGCGCAATGCCCAACCGCGTACGCGCCATTTGCGCGATGCGATGTGCACGCCGAGCGCCACGATGACGATGCCCCAGCCATAAAGAGTCATGGGCGGGATGCGCGCGGCATGGGCGACGCAGATCAGCGACGCACCGCCCAATACGGCGAGGAAGCGGATCAGCGTGCATTTGTACAGGGCGTTGAGCTGAGCGGCGCGGATAGCGCCCCAGTCCAGCCGCTTGTCCTCGGTCAGGCCGAGCGCTGCCGTCCAGCCGATCCGCGACGACGCTTCATCGATATGCGTATTCTGATCCACCTGGACCGGATAACGGGCAACTGGTTAGCGATCGGTTGAGACGCGCTCAAAAAAAGTTCGTCGCCGACCGGTCCATCGTCCCTCGCCTGTCCTCAGGCGGCGATATCCAGCGGCTGGATCTCTCCGGAAAGGTACAGATTGCGCGCCTTGGCGCGGCTGAGCTTGCCCGAGCTGGTCCGGGGCAATGTGCGTGGCGGTACAAGCTCGACGACGCAGTTCATGCCCGTGATCGAGCGCACCTTGTCACGGATCTCGTCGCGCAGACGCGCGCGTTCCGCATTGTCGGATGTGCGGCACTGGACCAGCACCGCCGGAGTCTCTTCGCCGCCGGGCGTGGTGATGGCGAAGGCCGCGATGTC
This sequence comes from Sphingobium sp. FW305-3-2-15-F-TSA7, assembly GCF_058787155.1. Taxonomy (NCBI): domain Bacteria; kingdom Pseudomonadati; phylum Pseudomonadota; class Alphaproteobacteria; order Sphingomonadales; family Sphingobiaceae; genus Sphingobium; species Sphingobium sp. FW305-3-2-15-F-TSA7. The sequence continues at coordinate 159,185 of NZ_JBYSZM010000009.1, forward strand.
GCCGGACTTGAAACCGGGAAGCTGCTCCACCGCCCATTCGATGTCCTGCGGCCAGTGATTCTTGCCGTTGATGATGATCATGTCCTTCGCCCGGCCGACGATATAGACATAGCCATTGGACATGTAGCCCATGTCCCCGGTGTCCAGCCAACCGTCCTTCAGACAGGCGTCGGTGGCTTCCTGGTCACGAAAATAGCCGACCATGACCGAGGAGCCACGGCACCAGACCTTGCCGATCGCGCGGTCGGGCAGGGGCGTGCCGTCCTCTTCGCGGATCTGGACTTCCATGTCGCGGCACGGCTTGCCGCAATTGACGACGGCGCGATAACGCTGCGGCCGATCGCTATTGCCCATCGCGCCGGAAAGCTCGGTCTCCTCGACCAGTTCGACGACGATTCCCTCGCCCGGCGGCATGATCGAAACCGCAAGCGTCGCTTCCGCCAGGCCGTAGCTCGGCACGAAGGCGGAGGCCTTGAAACCTGCGCTGGCAAAGGCGTCGACGAAGCTCTGCATCACGTCGGGGCGGATCATGTCGGCGCCGTTGCCGGCGATCCGCCAGCGCGACAGGTCGAAGCGGTCGGTATTGGTCTGGCTGGAAATGCGGCGTGCGCAGATGTCGTAGCCGAATGTCGGCGAATAGCTCATCGACGTGCCCGGATTGCGGCTGATCAGGTCGAGCCAGGCGAGTGGGCGCCGTGCGAAATCCTCGGTCTTGAGATAATCGGTCGAAACCTGATTGGCGATGGGCGAAAGGAAGCAGCCCACCAGCCCCATGTCGTGATACCAGGGCAGCCACGAGATGCAGCGATCGCTGTCCTGCAATTCCATGCCGTGCGCATGTGCGGCCAGATTGTCGAGCAGTGCGCGATGGGTGATCGCGACGCCGTGCGGAAAGCGTGTCGATCCGCTCGAATATTGAAGATAGGCAATGTCGGTCGCCTGTGCCGCCGGCAGCGGCACCTCGGATCCCGGTGCGTCGGCGAAGCTTTCCCAGTCGATTCCCTCGACTCCGCACGCCGTCGCGGCATCGCCGGCCATTCCGGCCAGTTCGGCGGGATAGAAGAGCAGCTTCGCATCGGCGCTGCGCAGCTGGACGCTGAGCTGGTCGACATAGGAATCGCGTCCACCGAACGATGTGGGCAGCGGCAGCGGCACGGGCCACGCACCGGCATAGATCGTGCCGAAGAACAGGGCAGCGAACTCCGCCCCGGTTTCGGCGATGAGCGCGATGCGATCCTGCGGTTGCACGCCATGCGCGATCAGCCGATGGGCGCACGCCAGGGCGTCTTCACGCAGTTCGGAAAAACGATAGGGGCGCACCAGTGCGCCGCGCGCATCGTGGAAGTTCAGGCCGCGCGATCCCAGCGCGGCATAATCCAGCGCTTCGCCCAGCGTCTCGAAATCGGAGTAGCGGCGCGCGAGGGTATCCTCGATCGGCGTCGGCTCAAGCATATTCATTCCTGCGACCTTAACAGCGGAAACCCTGGGTTCGGCGAGCTCCAGCATATTCCTTGCTCTCGTTCTTCCCGGCGGCGGGCGTATTACTGACGCCATCTGCCTGGGTTTCCCCACCATGAACCTGCTTTATTAGCGCAGTGGACGCGTTCAAAATCCGGCTCGACTGTGGCATAAACATGGCGGTGACCCAAGAGACGCGCAGATCACCCACCCCGCTGGACGCGGATACGCTGCAGCGCCTCGCGCTCAACTATGCCGGTCGCTATGCGACGACCCGCGCAAAACTGCGCTCTTACCTGTCGCGCAAACTGGCCGAGCGTGGCTGGGGCGGGGACGAAAGGCCCCCTGTCGAGGCGCTGATCGAAAAGATGACGGCGCTTGGTTATGTCGATGATCGCGCCTTTGCCGAGGCGCGCGGCGCCGGCCTCACGCGGCGCGGCTATGGCGCGCGTCGGGTTGCGGACGCGCTGAGAGCGGCGGGCATCGATGAGGCGGATGCCGAGGGCGCACGCGTCGCCGCGCGCTCGGCGGCATGGGATGCGGCGCTGGCCTATGCGCGGCGGCGGCGGATCGGCCCCTTTGCCGCCGAGTCGGTCGGCGGCGGGCCACAGCGGGAAAAGACGCTCGCTGCGTTGGTGCGTGCCGGACATTCATTTGAAATTGCTCGGATTCTCGTCGATTCGACGCCAGGCGAAGTTCCCGACGACCCGAATTGATACAAATGTGCGTACCCGGTTTCAGAAACGAACCAATCTGTGTTACGCATTCGTTCTGAGACTCATTCTTGGGGGAGATGGGCTCGCGTGCAAGAGTCGGGAGCTATGCATAGCAGCGCACATGGCGTGGAGCCGTCGGTCGTGGAGACCGGCGAAGGCATTGTTGCGGCCGAAGTGCTGGAAAAGCACGACGGGACGATGAAGTGGTTCGATTCGACGCGTGGTTTCGGTTTCATGGTGTCGGACGACGGCGCTGGCGACGTGTTGATTCATTTCTCGGTGTTGCGCGATCACGGGCGGCGGAGCCTGCCCGAGGGGACGCGTGTGAGTTGTCTGGCGGTCCGGCGCAATCGCGGGCTCCAGGCACGCGAGATCCTCGACTTCGATCTCGAAACGGCGGTCGTGCCCGATCCGGAGCGGCTGTCGCCCGAGCGGCGTGATCGTGTCGATCCTGCCGAGATGGTCGATCAGGCCGGGCCGTTCGAAACCGTGCAGGTCAAATGGTTCAACCGCGTGAAGGGCTATGGTTTCCTGCTGCGCGAGGATGGTGAGACCGACATCTTCGTCCATATGGAGACGCTGCGCAGGGCCGGGCTTGGAGAAGTCGAGCCGGGCCAGCTGATGCGCGCGCGCTGTGTGAGCGGCAATAAGGGCCTGCTCGCGGTTCTGGTCGAGCCGTTAGAATAATCGTCATGCGTCCGGTGATCCTGACGGCAGCCTGTTTGGCCGTGGCGGCGCTGTGCGGCTGCCAGGGCAGGGCGGATCAAACCCCCGCAAGGGAGCAGGATGTCCCCGCAACGGAGCAGGCGGCGGCATTGCTGCCACTCACGATCCGGACTGGGGCGGGCGTTCGGCAGTTCCGGGTGGAAGTGGCGCGGACCGAGGTCGAACAGGCGCGCGGGCTGATGTATCGCACGTCGTTGCCCGAGGATGGCGGGATGCTGTTTCCGTTCGCCCAGCCCGGGCCACGCAGCTTCTGGATGAAGAACACGATCATCCCGCTCGACATGATCTTCATCCGCCAGGACGGCAGCATCGCGCGCATCGCGGAGGAGACGATTCCGCAGTCGCTCGAGTCCGTCGCGTCCGGCGAACCCGTGATCGCGGTGTTCGAAATCGCCGGCGGCCGCGCGGCCGCGCTCGGCATCGCGGAAGGCGATCATGTCAGCTGGCCCGGCGGGCCGACGGCGAAATAGCCGACGGGCAGCGCAAAACGGTTTTCTCCTGGCGCGCCATCGGGTAACGGGAACTCGCAATGGGCATCTTCAAGAACATCTTCACCTGGTGGGAAGGCGCGACCTTCGGCACCGCGATGGGCACCATCTTCGGCGGCGCGCGCGTCGGCGAGGATGCGCAGGGCAATATCTATTATGAGGCGAAGAAGGCCGAAAATGGCCGCAAGCGCCGCTGGGTGATCTACAAGGGCGCGAACGACGCGAGCCGCGTGCCGCCTGAATGGCATGGCTGGCTGCACGGCACGCTCGACGCCATCCCGTCCGAGGCGCTACCTGCGCCGCGGCCCTGGCAGCGCGAAGCGACTCCGAATCTCACCGGAACCGGCGATGCCTATCGTCCGTCCGGTGCGCTCGAAGCCGGCGGACGCCGCGCACAGGCGACCGGGGATTATGAGGCATGGGCGCCGGACGCATGAATCGTCGGCTGGTCGCCGGCCTGGGTGCCGCCGGGGTGATCCTGGCCGGCTGGGGCGCGGCGATGGCGCTGCAGAATCAGGCGGAACCCGCCGCCAATGCCACCGAATCGTCGAACGCCGCCGCGCCCGCCGACGCGCCTGCGAATCGGGCACGCGGGGCGACGCCTGCGCCCGCGCCATCGCGTGGAACCACGCCGATGGCCCAGCGCGAAGCGGTGATCGGCCTGCTCAACAAGCGCAACGGACTGTCGCGCGACCTCAGGATGAAGCCGGGCCAGGCGCTCAGGGTGGGCGATGTCATCGTACGGCTGCGCGCCTGCGAACAGACTGCGCCCTGGGAACCGGAGCAACTGACCGGAGCGTTCGTCCAGCTCGACGTCCGCGGTTCGGACGACAAATGGCGCCGCGCCTTTTCAGGCTGGCTCTACAAGGAAACGCCGTCGCTCAACATGGTCGAGCATCCGGTCTATGATGTCTGGACCAAGGCCTGCACGATGCGTTTCCCCGATATCGGCGCCGAAACCGAAACGGTGTCGTCGGGCGAATCGGGCGCGGCCAGTCGCTCGAGTGCGCGGAATTCGGGTGGGGGCACCGCGACGCCAGCCGCCGAGCCGGTGGAAAGCGCACCGTCCAGCAACGCGACATAGTCGTCGCGGGGAATCTCGATCGCGCCCAGCGATGCGAGATGGTCGGTGATGAACTGGCAGTCGAGCAAGGTGAATCCGCCGACGCGAAGCCGTGCGACGAGATGCGCCAGGGCGACTTTCGATGCGTCGCGCCTCCGGCTGAACATGCTTTCGCCGAAGAACGCACCACCCAGCGTGATGCCGTAAAGGCCGCCGACCAGCACGCCGTCCTGCCAGGTTTCGACCGAATGCGCGTGGCCGCGGCTGTGAAGCTCGCGGCAGGCCACTTCGATCTGCGCGTTGATCCAGGTTCCGGGACGGGCGGGCGTTTCCTCGGCGCAGCCGGCGATCACCTGGTCGAATGCGGTGTCGACGGTGACCTGGAAGCGATCCGATTTCAGCGTCTTGGCGAGCGAGCGCGACAGATGGAAACCGTCGAGCGGCAGGACGCCGCGTTTCTTGGGCTCGACCCAGAAGACGCGATCGGCGGCACGATCGTCCGCCATCGGAAACACGCCGCACCCATAGGCGCGCAGGAGCATGGTCGTGTCGAGCGGTTGCACGGTTGAAATATGGCGCTGTGTGTCGCCGCAATCAACGGCATGTGTGACCTGGAGCGATTTGTCGTTCGATGGACTCATCAAGCGACTCAAAAACCACAGTAAAACAAAGGGCTAGATCTGGCTGCGTGATTCCGAAATCACGCGGATTGGTCCAGATCGCGCATCGCTGTCATTTTGGCCTGTTCAGCCGGCGCTCAATGCCTTTCCACAGCGTGGCGAAGGCCTGGGCCGCGGGTGAAGAGGGTACGAAGCTGCCGATCGCGGCGCGATGGATCGCCATCTGCTCGACTGCGCTCGCCATCGGGATCACCGGCCATTCGGCGTGTTTCTCCATTGCGGCGCGATGCAGCGCCCGCCGGCGATCGACCATCGAGAAGACGGGCAGGATCGGCGCATGGCGACCGCTCTGGCGATCGAGGAACGACACGATCTCGTCGAGCGCGCGTTCGGACAGCGGTGACGGGATGACGGGGGACAGGATGATATCGGCCGCGCGCATCACCTGCTCGCTGGTCTCGGTCAGTCCCGGCGGGCAATCGAGGATGATGCGATCATAGCGTTTCGCAAGCGATTCGAGCAGCTTTGCCAGCCGCTTCTTCTTGTCGAGGGTGAAGAATAGTCGGTCGAGCCCGCGCAGCGACGTGTCGGCGGCGAGCAGGTCGAGCCGCTCGACGGTGGAGGCGCGGATCAGCTTTTCGGGCTCGACATCCTTGGCGAACACGGCCTGGGCCTGATCCTTCGCCGCTTTGCCGTCACCGATCAGATAGCTCGCGCCGCCTTGCGGATCGAGGTCCCAGAGCAATGTGCGTCGGGCCGATTGGATCGCCGACGACCAGGCGAGGTTGACCGCGAGCGTGGTTTTACCGACGCCGCCCTTCAGGCTGTAGACCGCGATCGTCGCCATTTTCTGCCCTGTCCCCATTCGTTCTCCATCTTTCTAGACGGGAGAAATGTGACAGGTTCGTTGCGCTTGGCAATGCCGCACGCAATTGATGTTCAGAGGATCTCGTTCACCGTCTCGATCGGGCGGCAGACGCGGACGCCTTTCTCGGTCTCGACGATCGGCCGTTCGATCAGGATCGGATCGGACACCATCGCGTCGAGCACAGCCTTTTCGCTGACATGATCCAGGTCGAGATCGCGCGCCAGCGGCTCCTTGCGGCGCAGCCCCTGATGTGCGGTGAGGCCCGCGCGCGCATAGAGCGCGGCGAGCGTCTCGCGGCTCGGCGGGGTCTTGAGATAGTCCACCACCTCGACATCGACGCCGGGGGTGTTCTGAAGGATTTCGAGCGTCTTGCGCGAGGTACTGCAACGCGGATTGTGCCAGATGGTCGCTTTCATCAGCTTCTCACTCGTCATGCCGGCGCAGGCTGGCCGTTCCCAGAAGATAGGCGATTATGCCCTTCGGACAAGGCGCCACACGGTCACCCTGAACGTGTTTCAGGGGCTATTTTCGGGTAGCGTAGTCGACAAGGCATATGGCGCGTCCAGCCGGCGGGCCTTGGCCCCGTCGGAACGGCGATCAGGGGGCGGTTGGGGTACCATCTTGCTTGGCCAGCCATTCCTCAAGCCATTTGATCGTATAGTCGCCCGACTGGAATTCGGGGTCCTCGATCAGCGCCTGGTGCAGGGGAATCGTCGTCTTCATTCCCTCGACGACGAATTCCTCGAGTGCGCGGCGGAGGCGGCGGATCGCGCCGGCGCGTGTCGTGCCGTAAACGATCAGCTTGGCGATCATGCTGTCGTAATAGGGCGGGACGCGGTAGCCGGCGTAGAGCCCGCTATCGACGCGCACATTCATGCCGCCGGGCGCGTGATAGCTTTTGACCAGGCCGGGCGAGGGCGCGAAGGTCCTGGGATCCTCCGCATTGATGCGGCATTCGATGGCGTGGCCGCGGAAGATCACGTCTTCCTGGCGCAAGGTCAGCGGATGGCCTTCGGCGATGCGGATCTGCTCGCGGACGAGGTCGAGGCCGGTGATCGCCTCGGTCACCGGATGCTCGACCTGCAGCCGGGTGTTCATCTCGATGAAGTAGAACTCGCCATCCTCGTAGAGGAATTCGATCGTGCCGGCGCCGCGATAGCCCATATCGGCCATCGCCTTTGCAACGAGCCCGCCCATATGCTCGCGGACTTCGGGGCTGATGACGGGCGAGGGCGCTTCTTCGAGCACCTTCTGGTGGCGGCGCTGCAACGAACAGTCGCGCTCGCCGAGATGGATCGCATTGCCGTTGCCGTCGCCGAAGATCTGGAATTCGATGTGGCGCGGATTGCCGAGATATTTCTCCATATAGACGGTCGCGTCGCCGAACGCGGCCTTGGCCTCGTTTCCGGCCTGCGCCATCAGGGTCTCGAGCTGCGATTCGTCGGGCACGACCTTCATGCCGCGCCCGCCGCCGCCCGAAGCGGCCTTGATCAGCACGGGATAGCCGATCTCGGCTGCGATCGCCTTGGCGTCGGCCAGATTGTCGATCGGCCCGGGCGAACCGGGCACGAGCGGCAGACCGAGCGCGCCTGCGGTGCGCTTGGCTTCCACCTTGTCGCCCATCACCCGGATATGCTCGGGCTTCGGTCCGACGAAGATCAGATTGTGGAGTTCGACGATCTCGGCGAAGCGCGCATTCTCCGACAGGAATCCATAGCCGGGATGGATCGCGTCGGCATGCGTGATCTCCGCCGCCGAAATGATGTTCGGGATGTTCAGATAGCTTTCGCCGGCCGGCGGCGGGCCGATACAGACCGCTTCGTCGGCCAGGCGGACATGCATCGCATCGGCATCCGCCGTCGAATGCACCGCAACCGTCTTGATCCCCATTTCATGCGCCGCGCGATGGATGCGCAGCGCGATCTCGCCGCGATTGGCGATCAGGAGCTTCTGGATTGCCATGGGTTGAATCTACTCGACGACGATCAGCGGCTGGTCGAATTCGACCGGCTGGCCACTGCCGACGAGAATCGCCTTCACCGTGCCCGATGCGGGCGCGGTGATCGGGTTCATCACTTTCATCGCCTCGACGATGAGCAGCGTGTCGCCGGCCTTCACCGCACTGCCGACCGAGACGAAATTGGCGGCACTGGGTTCAGGGGCGAGATAGGCGGTTCCCACCATCGGCGATCTGATCGCATTGGCATTGTCGGCGACCGCGGGTGCCGCCTCCGCCGCTGCAACCGGCGCGGCGGCGGTCGCGCCGACGGCAACCGCGGGCGCGGCACTGACGGTCACGTTGCGCGCAACGCGGATTCGGCGATCGCCGTCCTGGACTTCAATCTCGGTGAGCTTCGTTTCATCGAGCAACTCGGCGAGCTGGCGGACCAGCCCCGCGTCGACCTGCATCGAGCCCCCGTTGGTGGTATCGGTCATGCGACCCTCTTTTTATCCAACATAAGCGGCGCTCCTTGTCAGAAGCGTGCGATGGCGTCCAGCGCCAGGGCGTAGGAAAGCGCACCAAAGCCCGCAATCGTTCCCCGCGCGGCCGACGCGATGAAGCTTTTGTGGCGGAATTCCTCACGTTTGTGCGGATTCGACAAATGCACTTCGATCACCGGTATCGAGATCGCCTTGATCGCGTCGTGAAGCGCGACCGATGTGTGAGTGAATGCGGCGGCGTTCAGGATCACGCCTTTCGCACCATTGGCGCTCGCTTCATGCAGCCAGTCGACCAGATGGCCTTCATGATTGGACTGGCGCAGCTCGATCTCCAGCCCAAGGCCCCGTGCCTGGTCCTCAAGCATCGCCGCGATATCGTCGAGCGTGTCGGATCCGTAGATTTCGGGCTCGCGCAGGCCGAGCAGATTGAGATTGGGGCCGTTCAGGACGAAGACGGTGGAGGTGTCAGCCATGGGCGCCTTTCGGGTCAGAAGTCGTAGACGACACTGGCGCGCGTGACGGTATCGGTGCCGACCGATCCGGGCAGCGGCTGACTCTCATAGCGCAACGAATAGGAAAAGCGCGCGGAAAGCTTCGACATCAGCTTTGCATCGAGCGCGGTGGTGGATTGGATGCTGGTCGTGCCGCTCTCGCTGTAGATCGACGCGTCCTGCTTCGCGCGCAGACCTTCGCGCAGGCGCCAGTCGATGCCGAGCGCACCGCGTCCGGACAGATTGATCTCTTCGGTGCCGTCGGTGAAACCGGTGCGGCGGAATGCCGGGCCGCCCTCGACGCGCAGGCTGAAGGCATCGCTCTTGGCGAGCTGGATGCCGACGCCAGAACCCAGCGACCAGCGTTCGTCGAAGCCGGCGAGTCGATCGCTCTCGAATTGTGCCAGGCCGAAGGCATAGGCGCGGTTGCTCAGCTTCAGGTCGCCCTTGTAGCCGAGCTGATAGAATTCGCGGGTGACCTTGTGGTTCGCTTCCTGATAGTCGGCACGTCCGGTCAGGCTGTGCTTCCAGCGCCCGAAATCGCGCGACAATTTGATGCCGGCGGTGATGCCGAACGAATCGGAATTGCCCGTCGTCAGAAAACCGCCCAGCTCGCCTTCTCCGTCCCAGATCGCATCGGGTGGGGCGGATGCCATTGTCAGGGACGGGAGTTGCGGCGCGGCCAGGCTGAGTGTTGTGCTCTCCGCCGCGGGCCTGAGCAGCCGTGCGTCGGACCAGGCGATCAGCTCGATCTCGGCGATGTCCTGCGGGTTGGTCTGCCGTGCCAGACGGATGACGGTGGCGAGTGCCTCGGCATTGCCGTCGGTGCGCGCTGCTTCGATCATGGCGCGGACGCCGTCGGGCAATCCGGCCCTGGCGGGCGCCGCCATGACCAGTCCGCACAGAATCGCGGCGTATATATATGGCTTGTGCTTGTCAGGCATTGCTGCGCCTTCCTATATGCGCGGCCTTCCCGACGCGCAAATCCAGGCGGCATTTTTCATGAGCACAGACGGTAATATTTCGATCCGCGTCAATGGCGAGCCTCGCCGCGTTGCCGCCGGACTGACGCTTTCCGGCCTGGCGGCGGAACTGGGGTTGAATCCGGCAAAGGTCGCGGTCGAGCGAAATCTGGAGGTCGTGCCGCGCTCGACACTGGATTCGGTGCCGGTCGAGGATGGCGACACGCTCGAGATCGTCCATTTCGTCGGCGGCGGCGATCACGCCGCGCCCGACGGCGACACATGGACCGTTGCCGGCAAGACGTTCCGCTCGCGGTTGATCGTCGGCACGGGCAAATACAAGGATCTCGAACAGAATGCCGCGGCAGTTGCGGCTTCGGGTGCGGAGATCGTCACGGTCGCGGTCCGCCGCGTCAACATCTCCGATCCCAACGCACCGATGCTGACCGATTTCATCGATCCCAAGAAGATCACCTATCTGCCCAACACCGCCGGCTGCTTCACCGGCGAGGAGGCGATCCGCACGCTCCGGCTGGCGCGCGAGGCCGGGGGCTGGGATCTGGTGAAGCTCGAGGTTCTGGGCGAAGCGCGGACGCTGTATCCCGACATGGTGGAGACGCTGCGCGCGACCGAGGTGCTGGCGAACGAAGGCTTCAAGCCGATGGTCTATTGCGTCGACGATCCGATCGCTGCGAAACGGCTGGAGGATGCCGGCGCGGTCGCGGTCATGCCGCTTGGTGCGCCGATCGGATCGGGCCTCGGCATCCAGAACCGCGTGACGATCCGGCTGATCGTCGAGGGCGCCAAAGTGCCCGTCCTGGTCGATGCCGGCGTCGGCAGCGCGTCCGATGCGGCGATCGCGATGGAACTGGGCTGCGACGGCGTGCTGATGAATACCGCCATCGCCGAGGCGAAGGACCCGTTGATGATGGCCGCCGCGATGAAGGCGGCGGTCGAGGCCGGGCGACTGTCCTACCGTGCCGGGCGGATGGGGCGGCGCATGTATGCCGATCCGTCCAGCCCCCTGGCCGGACTGATCTGACGCGGTAGACGCGTAAGCCGGACCATCTCTGGCCACCCAGGATTGGTCATCCAGCGGGTGCCCGCGATCGCCCCAAGCTCGTCGCGGGCCCAGCTTTCCGTGGACTTTTGCTGTGGCGGAAGGATTTTCTGCCTTTGCGTCTCTATGAATGACGTCAATGGTCATCGGGTCATTGGGAGGCAGCGGCATCGGAACGACGCAGGAAAATCTGGAGCAGCGGCGGCGCATCGCGTCATGGGTGGCGGCGGAGGTCATCCCCCATGAGGCTGCGGTTCGCGCGTGGCTGCGCCGGGCGCGCGTTTCGCCACAGGACGTCGATGAAGTGATTCAGGACGCATATTGTCGCCTCTCGATGCTTGATTCCATCGACCATATCGACCGGCCCGACGCCTATTTCTTTTCCATCGCACGCAACTTGCTGCTCCGCCGCCTAAAGCGGGAGCGAGTGGTCCCCATCGATGCCATCGCCGAGATCGATGCCTTCAACGATGATCTTCATCCCTCTCCAGAGCAGCAAGCGGCCGCACGGCTGGACTATGCGAAGATGCTCGACTTCATGAGCACGCTTCCGGAGCGCTGTCGGACCATCGTCACGTTGCGCAAGATCCAGGGCTGGTCGCAAAAAGAGATTGCTGCCCATTTGGGCACGACCGAAAAAGCGGTCGAAAAGCAGGTATGGGTGGGGATGAAGGCCATCCAGCGCGCCTGGAGCGATGCGGACCGGGCCGCCGACGATCGCATGCGCGCCTTTGAAACGAGCAGCAGGCAAGTTCAATGATCAGGCAGGATCCATCCCATTTGAGTGACGAGGCGACGACTTGGCTCGCGCGAATGGACGCAGGCGCCTGGAGCGACGCCGACGAGGAGGCGCTGCAGGCCTGGCTGGCTGGGGATCCGCGGCGTCGGGGTGCCCTGCTTCAGGCGGAGGCGGCATGGTTGACGCTTGATCCGCCTTCGGCGGCTGCGAGCGAGCCATCGATACCACGTCTCCGGTTCAGCCGGCGTAATGCACTGGCGATGGGTGGCGCATCGATCGCGGCTTCGCTGGCCGCTGGCTTGCTGTGGTTCAGATCGGCCAGCTATACGACCGAGGTGGGTGAGATACGCCGGGTACCGCTGGCCGATGGCTCGGTGGCCGCGATCAATACGGCCAGTCGGATTGAAGTTGTAATGGCCGAAGCGCGGCGAGAAGTTCGGCTCGATCGAGGAGAGGCCTGGTTCCAGGTGGCCAAGGATCCGAAACGGCCGTTCCTGGTTGAGGCAGGCAGGGTCAGGGTCCAGGCGGTCGGCACTGCTTTCTCGGTACGGCGGCGCGACGATGGCGCCGACATATTGGTCAGCGAGGGTGTGGTCGAAGCCTGGGCCGACGGAGCCGAGGGAAATCGTATAAGGCTCGTCGCCGGCCGGCGCGCATTCGTTGGCGAAAACGCAGCCATTCGTCAGGAACCGCTGGAGCCGTCTTCGGTGGATCGAACGCTCGCGTGGCGCGCGGGAAAGATCGATCTGGCGGGCAATTCGCTGACCGAGGCCATTGCCGAATTCAACCGACACAATCAGCGCAAAATCTATCTGGCCGATCCCACGCTCGGTCACGAGCAGTTCGACGGCTTGTTCCGCACCGACGACCCCGAGGGGTTTGCCGTCGCGATCAAGAACAGCCTGCAGGTCGAAATTGATCTGTCAGATTCCGACAGAATTCGCATTGGTCGGCCGCGCAGGTAACGCCTGCGAAGGCCTGACGGAAGGTTTTTCGCTGGCCACGTCTCTCCCCCACACAAGGACATCGCGCCGAAAAATAGGGGGGAAGAATAATGCGAGCATTGAATGGAAACACCTTGATGGCCTCTGCAGCGATCATCTGCGCAGTGACGGTGGCAGCACCTGCCGCAGCCCAGGCCAAGAATTACGAAGTTCCTGCTCAGTCTGCTCAGTCCGCGATCAGCGCTCTTGGTCGACAGGCTGACATTCAGATCATCGCCGCCCGTCGCATCACCGCCGGCAAGCGGACAAATGCCATTCGCGGCAACATGACCGTAGAGCAAGCATTGGACGCACTGCTGAGGGGCACCGGGCTGACGGCTCGAAGGACAGGCGCACAAACCTATACAATCGTCGCTTCGGCTGTGGGCGGCCCATCGGCATATGTCGCCGAAACCGTACCGACCCAGGCCGCTGCGCTGGAAAAGGACGCGGCTCGGGACATGAACGAGGACATCATCGTCACGGCCCAGAAACGTGTCGAAAAAATCCAGGACGTTCCGGCGGCGATCAGTGCAGTCAGCGGGCGCCGCCTTGAACAGTTGGGCGCAACGCAGTTGGTCGATTACGCGGCCTATGTCCCTGGCCTCATCGTCGATACCGGCGGGACGCCTGGGCAGACACAGATCACCATCCGCGGTCTCTCGCCAATAAATTCCACCGCCATGGTTGCGACCTACATCGATGACTCGCCGCTGGGATCGAGCGCGGGCTGGGTCGGCGCCAACCAATTCTCGCTCGATTTGATGCCCTATGACATCGAGCGAGTAGAAGTGCTGCGGGGACCGCAGGGCACTTTATACGGCGCCAACGCCATGGGCGGGTTGCTCAAATACGTTACGCGGACTCCCGATCTCAATGGGGTTTCCGCACGCATGGGCGCGGAGATCTCGACAATCGAGGGCGCTGCTGATCCGGGCTGGGGCCTGCGCGGCAGCGTCAATCTGCCGATCGTAGAGGGTGAACTCGCCGTAACAGCCAGCTTCTTTACCCAATTCACCCCGGGGTTCATCGACAACGGATTGACGGGGGAAAAGGACGAGAACGCAGTTGAACAAAAGGGCGCACGGATCGCCTTGCTCTGGAAAGCGACGGACGACCTGACCATCAGGCTTTCGGCCATGGGCCAGAACATCGACGCCGACGGCGTCGCCGTCGTCTCACTGCTCCCGGATTCCCACACGCCGATATATGGCGATCTGACGAGTTCGCATGCGCTTGATCAGCGCTTCAGTGCCCGAATGCGCTATTATACCGGAAGCCTCAACTGGTCGCTCGGTTGGGCCGATTTCGTCTCTGCGACGAGCTACGCCAGCACGACCACCCAGGATACATCCGACAGCAGCCTCTTCAACGGCGGCCTCTATCCGATCGTCAGCGCTGCGCTCCCGGAGTATAGCGGCGGGGTCATTGTCCCGGCCGGACTCATGGCGTCCTATTTCCGGTCGAAGGTCAACAAGCTGACACAGGAATTTCGCTTGTCGTCGCCCGACGGAGGGCGTTTGGACTGGTTGATCGGCGGCTATTATACCGATGAAGACGCCTTCATGCTCCAGCGCCTCGACGCTTACGACAGTAACAAGGTCTTGATTCCTGGCCCGTTCAATCCGTTCGGTCAGGCTGAGTTCCCAACCCGGTATCGTGAGACGGCTGTCTTCGCCAACGTGACCTACAAACTCACCGACGCCTTCGACATCAGCCTTGGCGGACGATATTCCAGCAACAAGCAGGATTTCAGGAAAGACGCCGGTGGGCCGGGGTACATCTTGTTCGGGCTTGCCGGACATGAAGTCTCCGGCTCGAAAGAGGATGTCTTCACCTACTCGATCGCGCCGCGCTGGCACGTCACCGAAGACACTATGGTCTATGCGCGGATCGCGAGCGGCTATCGGCCGGGCGGCCCAAACTTCGCGCAACCCGGCATACCGCCGCAAGTCGATTCCGATCGCATCGTGAACTACGAAATTGGGCTGAAGTCGGAGTTCCTGGATCGCCGCGTCATGCTCGACGTTGCCGTCTTTCGCGTGGACTGGGAAGATATCCAGGCCTACGGCTTCAAGAACGGCATCAGCTACCAGGTCAATGGCGGAAAGGCGCGCAGCCAAGGGGTTGAATTCAGCGCTGCCGTCCAGCCGGTGCGCAATCTCCAGCTCGGCTTCAACACCGCCTACACCGACGCTGAGTTGATCGATGCTATCCCATCCGTGGGCGGGATGCCCGGGGACCAGCTCGCCTATACGCCTCGCTGGAGCAGTGCTGCGACGGCTGACTGGCAGTTCGAACTCGGGGGCGGATGGACGGGACAAGTCGGTGGCGGGATCCGCAACATGGGCAAACGCCAGGTGGGCTTCCCCGCCGGAGGATCAAGCTTTGGCGAGCTTGCGGCCTATACGGCCCTCGACCTTCACGGGGGTATTTCGAACGACCGCTGGAGCCTGCGCTTTTTTGCCCGGAACCTGACGGACAAGCGCGCCTATCTGGTTCCAACCAACATGCCCGGCCAGCGAGACGCCAAAGTGCTGCAGCCCCGAACCGTTGGCCTCGCGCTCGAAGCAAAGTTCTAGGCGTTTAGTCCCGGCATTTGATGGTGCGGCGTTCCGCTCGCTGGTTCACGACCTGGTCCGGACTTACGCCGCCGCGGTCGCCATGCGGCGGCTGTCGGGCGCGCGGCCATGGATACGCGCGCGATTGCGGCCTGCGGCCTTGGCCTCGTACAATGCGGTGTCCGCTGCCTTGTAGAGTGCCGTCCAGTCCTCGGCCTTGACCAGGGTCGCATCCGCCACGCCGATCGAGGCGGTGATGCGCAGGCCCGCCGCGCAATCCAGCGTGCGCAGCGCGGTCAGGAAATCGGCGGCGAAATCGGACGGCCGGCCGGTGGCTGCCATCAGCACCGCGAATTCCTCGCCGCCCAGCCGGCCGACGCGTGCGCCGGCGGGCGCAAGCGCGGCGAGCAGCAGCGCGAAATCCTGGAGCACGGCGTCGCCGGTCAGATGGCCGTGATGGTCGTTGACGCGCTTGAAATGATCGATGTCGAGCAAGGCCAGGCGATAGGGTTTGCCGTTGCTCGCTTCGATCGCACCGTCGAGAAAGGCGCGCCGATTGAGCAGTCCGGTCAGGGGATCGGTGTCCGCCAGTCGCCTGAGGTCGCTGCGTTCGGCATTGGCGGCATCGCGCTCACGCTGGATATGGCGGATGCGATAGGCGATGCCCAATGTGCTGATGAGCGATTCGAAGCACATCGAATAGAAGGTGCTGTTGCCCAGCGAGACACTGGTCGGGATCAGATCGAAGCCGTTGAGCAGTCTCAGCAGCGCCGCGGCGATCGGTACGCTCCAGGCAGCGGCGAACACCCAGGCCACTGCGCTGCCGCGCCGCCAGGCAAGGGCGCAGAGCCAGGGGACGATCGGGATCGCGATGGCAAAGGCGATGTAATAGAGCCGGTCGAACAGCGCGACATGGCTGGCGGGGCCAAGCGCGAACATCGTGCCCGCGCCGACCAGCATCACTGCGACCATCCCCGTGATGCGCCGGGCGATCGGCGGCAGGGCCTCGTCCTCGAAGAAGCTGGTGGCGAACCACAGCACCGCGGCGCCCAGGCATGACAGCAGGAAGAAATTGATCCGGACCGCATCGGTCCCCGACAATGTGCGGTCGAGCAGGAAGACCCCGCCCGACCATGTGGCGCCGTAAAGCAGGATGGTCGCGACCGAAACGCAGTAGAGCAGCAGGAAGCGGAAGCGGAGCACCGTCCACAGCATGAGGTTGTAAGCGAGCATCGCCAGCGCGATTCCGGCGAACAGGCCCCAGAGAAGCAGGTCGACCTTGCCGGCGCGGATCGTCTGACTTTGCCGCGCCATCGAGAAGGAATCGGCCTGGTCGCGATTGATGCGGCCGCCGTCGACGCGGATGGCGATATCGGTGATCGGCGCGGCGCGGGCGGGAAGGGCAAGGCCGACCATCGCATTGATCGAGATGTGCCGGCCGACATCGCCGTCATCCACTGCGGCCGAGGCGATGCTGCCATCGGCATAATGCGCGACGATCGTCACGCGATCGGCGAAGAAATTCTGCCAGCGTACGAGCCAGGGGTCATCCGGCGTCGCGGCGAGCGACAGGCCGGAAATGACGCGCCAGCGCGGTGAATCGACGCGGATCCTGCCATAGGCGCCGCAATGCGGCCTGGAGGACGCTGAGAAGAGGGCCTGGGTGGGCGTATCGGCGGGGAGTACGCAGACCGGGCGGCTTGCGATGACGTCCCGGTCCGCCGCGCAGGCGACATGCGGGACGAGCAACATGCTCGCCAGCGCAATGATCGCGCGCAGCAGGATTCCGGACATCCCCATTCTTCATGGCCCCCACAGCCGCTCCTTGTGGTCGGTCGTAGCGCGAAAAACCTTCGTGTCGGTTAATCGGCAGCGACTCTGCCGATCAATGCGGCGTTTCGTCGCATCGCGGGGAACATGCTGGCGCCGGCGGAGATTGATGGGTTCGGACCATCCGCGGCGTCATTTCCGCCGCCAACCGAAGGAATTCGACATGGGTGAATTGGTAGACAAGATCAAAGGCAATGCCAACGAAGCCGCCGGCAAGGCGAAGCAGGCGATCGGCCGCAACAAGGGCGACGAGCGTCTGGTCGAGGAAGGCGCGCGCCAGGAAGGCAAGGGCAAGGGCCAGCAGTTCATCGGCAAGGTAAAGGGCGCGCTCGGCGACGATATCTAGGATCAGGAAAGCCCGAAGAGGGTCGCGGGAGGCCCCGTCCTGTCATGGGGCGGGGCCTTTCCCTTATTCGCCGCGCGCGTTGCGGCCTGCGGTCTGGACCTTCTCGATCGTGTTGCCGCCCGCGCCGATATGGTGGACGTCGGTTTTCAGGTGGAGCAGGCGAACGCCCTTGAGCGCACGGGCACGGTCGAGCGCGGGGGCGAAATCCTCGGTCTTCTCGACGGTTTCGGCCCATGCTCCGAATGCCCGGGCGAACGCGGCGAAGTCGGGATTGACCAATTGCGTGCCCGAGATGCGATCGGGATATTCGCGCTCCTGGTGCATGCGGATCGTGCCATAGGCGCCATTGTCGATCACCAGCACCAGCATGTCGCACCCATAGCGGACTGCCGTCGACAGTTCCTGGCCGTTCATCAGGAAATCGCCATCGCCTGCGAGCACGATCACCTGGCGGTCGCGGTGGCGCAGCGCCGCGGCGACGCCCGCGGGCAGGCCGTAGCCCATCGCGCCGGCGGTCGGCGCAAGTTGGCAGACCGGGCCGGCATAGCGCCAGTATCGATGCCACCAGCCCGAAAAATTGCCCGCGCCGTTGCAGATGATCGAATCGCCCGGCAGCGTTTCGCGCATCGTCTTCGCGCACAGGCCCAGGTCGACCGTCGCGCCATTGGGTTGGGGTTCCGACCATGCGAGCCATTCGGCATGCGCCTGTTTGCCGGCGTCGAAGTCGAGCAGATCGTCTTCCCATTGCGCGGCCAATTCGGCGAATTCGCGCATGTCCGCGCAGATCGGCAGGCAGGTCTTGTAGACGCTGTTGAGCTCGTTGGGGTCGGGATGGACATGGACCAGGGTCTGGCCGGGATGGTCGGGGGTGATCAGCGTATAGCCATCGGTCGTCGCCTCACCCAGGCGTGGACCGACGACGATCAGCAGATCGGCTTCCCTGATCCGCTGAAGCAATTTGGGATTGGGGCCGTAACCGAGATTGCCCGCCCAGACGCTGCTTTCGTTGGGAATCGCATCCTGCCGGCGAAAGGCGCAGGCGACGGGCAGGCCGATGCGTTCGGCCCATTGCCGGAAATAATGCGAGGCGCCCTCGTCCCAGCCCGCGCCGCCGACGATCGCGACGGGCGAACAGCTATCCTTCAGCAGATCGACCAGCGCCATCATCGCCTCGGGATCGGCGGGCTGGGCTGGTGCCACCACGCGCGGCCGGTCCACCGCCTCGACGATGTCGGTCAGCATATCCTCGGGCAATGCGATCACGACGGGGCCGGGGCGGCCCGACATCGCCACCGCATAAGCGCGCGCGACATATTCTGGGATGCGCCGCGCGTCGTCGATCCGCGTCGCCCATTTGGCGAGCGGCGAGAACATCGCGGTGAAATCGACTTCCTGAAACGCCTCGCGATCGCGGTCGCCGCGTGAGACGTCGCCGATGAACATGATCATCGGCGTCGAATCCTGCATCGCGACATGGACGCCGATCGAGGCGTTGGTGGCGCCGGGGCCACGCGTGACGAAGGCGATGCCCGGCCGCTTGCAGAGCGCACCATCGGCTTCGGCCATGAAGGTGACGCCGCCTTCCTGCCGGCAGACCACCGTCTCGATCTCCGGCGTATCGTGCAGCGCGTCGAGCACGGCCAGGAAACTTTCGCCTGGAACGGTGAAGATACGATCGCAGCCCTGGGCCACGAGCTGATCGACCAGGATGCGGCCGCCGGTTCTGAGAGTCGTCATGCCATGCATGTGTAGCCCGGTCGCGCCTTTGGTCCAGCCCCGATGAAATGAGTCTGGACCGGTGGCGCGGACGGGGTCCAGAGTGTCGCCGCAGAGAGGGAGGAATCATGCGGATCGTCGCGGACGGATTGCGTTTTCCCGAGGGGCCGGTGGCACTGCCCGACGGCAGTATCGTGCTGGTCGAAATAGCGGCAGGGCGGATCACGCGGATCATGCCGGATGGCGGCAAGCGCATTGTCGCGGAGCCGGGCGGTGGACCGAACGGACTGGCGATGGGGCCGGACGGCAAGCTTTATTGCTGCAACAATGGCGGCTTCGGCTGGATCGAGGCCGATGGTCTGCTGATGCCCCACGGCACGCCGCCCGACTATGAAGGCGGGCGGATCGAGCGGATCGATCTGGAGACGGGCGCGGTCGAGACGCTCTATCGCGACGGCGATTTCGGCTGCGCCTTGCGCGGGCCCAACGATATCGTCTTCGATGCGTCAGGCGGTTTCTGGTTCACCGATCACGGCAAGACCGGCGAACGTGCGCGCGATGTCACCGGCGTCTTCTATGCGCGCTCGGACGGCAGCCATCTGGAGGAGGTGATCTTCCCGCTGGAGAACCCCAACGGTATCGGCCTCTCACCCGATGGCGCGATGCTCTATGTCGCCGAAACCTATACCTGCAAACTCTGGGCGTTCGCGGTGACGGCGCCCGGCCGGATCGCGAAGGCGCCGGGGCTTTCGGGCGGCGGCGGGCATTTCCTCCATTCGCCCGCCGGCTACACCTATTTCGACAGCCTGGGCGTCGAGGCGGGCGGCAATATCTGTGTCGCGACGATCGGTATGAGCGGCATCACCATCGTCTCGCCATCGGGGGAACTGGTCGATTTCGTGCCGACCGACGATCCCTTCACCACCAATATCTGCTGGGGTGGCCCCGATCTGCGCACCGCCTATATCTGCCTGTCGGCGACCGGCCGGCTGGCCGCAATCGACTGGCCGCGCCCCGGTCTGAAGCTCAATTTCCAGGACTGACCATGCTCATCATCGGTAATCACGTATCCCCCTATGTGCGCAAGGTGCTGGTGGCGTTGGCGCTGAAGGGCGTCGATTACGAGATCGACCCGATCGTCCCCTTTTTCGGCAATGACCGTTTCGGTGAGATCAGCCCGCTGCGGCGCATCCCCGTGATGATCGATGGCGATCTCACGCTCTGCGATTCGACGGTGATCTGCGAATATCTCGACGATGCCTATCCGGGCCATCCGCTCAAACCCGCCGATCCGGCCGATCGCGCGCGGGCGCGCTGGATCGAGGAATTCGCGGACAGCCGGCTGGGCGACCTGATGATCTGGCGGCTCTTTTTCCAGAAGCGCGTCAAACCCTTCGTTTTCCGCGAGCCCACCGACGAGGCGCTGGTGGCGCGAACGATCGAGACCGACCTGCCGGCGGCGCTCGACTATCTTGAACCGCTGATGCCGGCGGCCGGCTGGCTGTTCGGGGATCGGCCGGGCGTCGCGGAAATCAGCTTGGCCGCTTTTTTCCGCAACGCCGAACTTGCGGGCTGGACGCACGACGCGGCGCGCTGGCCGCTGCTCGCCGCGCTCGTCGACAGGACGGCCGCCTTGCCGGCCTTTCAGGCGCTGCGCCCTGTCGAGGACGCGCTGCTTCGGACCCGCCCTTCGGAGCAGCGTACGACGCTGGCGGAACTGGGTGTGCGGATCGCAAAGGAAAGCCACGGTGGCGACCGGCCGAGGCCGGGGATCATGCCGATCTGAGAGTCTGTTTGGAAATGCGCCTGCGGCTCTGGAAATGTGCTCTTCCGCACATTTCCAGGCAGGCTCTGAGTCGGCCGTTTACGATTGCGTTTTCTGCAATCGTGGTTGCACAGCCGTCCAATTGACCGGTCCCCGGCGGCCCGCCTATGGCGGTCGTCAGGGAAAAATCTCTGGAGAGGCGCACATGAAGAAGCTCTATCCCGACGCCGTTGCGGCGCTCGACGGCCTGTTATTCGATGGCATGACCTTGTGCGCTGGCGGCTTTGGCCTTTGCGGTATCCCGGAACGGCTGATCGACGCGATCCAGACATCGGGCGTCAAGGATCTCACCATCGCCTCGAATAATGCGGGCATCGACAATGAGGGCCTCGGCAAGCTGCTGCGCAGCCGCCAGGTCAAGAAGATGATCGCGTCCTATGTCGGCGAGAACAAGGAATTCGAACGGCAATATCTGTCGGGCGAGCTCGAAGTGGAATTCTGCCCTCAGGGCACGCTCGCCGAACGCTGTCGCGCGGGCGGGGCGGGCATTCCCGGCTTCTACACCAAGACCGGCGTCGGCACGCTCGTCGCCGAGGGCAAGGAAGTGAAGACTTTCGACGGCGAGGATTATGTGCTCGAGCGCGGCATTCGCGCGGACCTGTCGATCATCAAGGGCTGGAAGGCCGATGAAGCGGGCAATCTGATCTTCCGCAAGACCGCACGCAACTTCAACCAGCCGATGGCGACCGCGGGCAAGATCTGCGTCGCCGAAGTCGAGGAAGTCGTGCCCGTTGGCAGCCTCGATCCCGACAGCATCCATTTGCCGGGCATCTATGTGAAGCGCCTGATCGTTGGCGCGCCCTACGACAAGAAGATCGAGTTCCGCACGGTTCGCGAGCGCGAAGCGGCGTGACCCGGGCGCCGGCAGCGGCGATGCTGTTGTCCGTGGCCGTGCTTGGCGGCTGCGCGACGGCTGGCGCGCCGCCCGCGGCGCCGGTTGTGGCAGCACCGTCGACGCCTGGTTCGGGATTCCAGTATCTCTACGGCTCGGGCGAGGCGGGCGCGCTGTCGATACAGGCGTTCCGGGCATTGCTCGACCATGTCGCCGTGCAAGTGAAGGCGCGGCCGAAGGACAGCGTGGTGCTGGCCGACGACACGACGCTCGATGCGCCGGCCTTCGTGCCGTGCGGCGACAAGCCGCTGGCTGCGGTGTTCGATGTCGATGAGACTTTGGTGCTCAATCTCGGCTTCGAGGAAAAGGACGCCCGGCGCGGTGGCGGTGCTTTCGACAGCGCTATGTGGGATCGTTGGGAGAAGACGGGCGCCGGATCGGTCGCGCCCGTTCCCGGTGCGGTCTTCACGGTCGATGCGCTGCGGGCGCAGGGCGTTGCCGTGATCTTCAACACCAATCGTGCCGCGGCCAACGCCGCGGGTACGGTGGCGGCGATCAAGGCGGCTGGACTGGGGAACGCCGTTCATGGCGAGACCCTGTTCCTGTCGGGCGACGATGCGACCGGATCGCGCAAGGATGCTCGTCGCCGGACGATCGCCGCGCGCTACTGCGTGATCGCGCTGGGCGGCGACCAGCTTGGCGACTTTTCGGACCTGTTCAACGCGATCAAGTCCGTGTCCGACCGCCGGCTGGCGGCGACGCGCGGACGCATGGCGCAAATGTGGGGTGCGGGCTGGTTCGCCTTGCCCAATCCCGTTTACGGAAGCGGCCTGAAGGGCGGCTTCGACGACATATTCCCTGCGGACAAGAGGTGGGTCGATCCCGCCGAAAAGGAGAAGTGAGAATGGCCTGGACCCGTGACGAAATGGCCGCGCGCGCCGCGAAGGAGCTGAAGGACGGCTATTATGTCAATCTCGGCATCGGCATCCCGACCCTGGTCGCGAACCACATCCCCGATGGCGTGGAAGTGACGCTGCAGTCGGAGAACGGCATGCTCGGCATCGGGCCGTTCCCCTTTGACGACGAAGTCGATCCCGACCTGATCAATGCCGGCAAGCAGACGATCAGCGAACTGCCATCGTCGGTCTATTTCTCGTCTTCGGACAGTTTTGCGATGATCCGCGGCGGCCATATCGACCTGACCGTGCTCGGTGCGATGGAGATCTCCCAGACCGGCGACATCGCCAACTGGATGATCCCGGGCAAGATGATCAAGGGCATGGGCGGCGCGATGGATCTGGTCGCGGGCGTCAAGAAGATCATCGTCGTGATGGAGCATAATTCCAAGGCGGGCGATCCCAAGTTCATCCCGGAATGCACGCTGCCGCTGACCGGCAAGAATGTCGTCGACATGATCGTCACCGATCTGGCGGTGTTCCAGCGCCCCGATCATGATAGCCCGTTCAAGCTGATCGAACTGGCGCCTGGCGTGACCGCCGAGGAAGTGGCCGCGAAGACCACCGCAAACTACGTGCAGTAAAAGAGCGCGCCGGGTTCCGCCTGGGCGGTGATACGGTTAGGAGAGCGCCATGCGTATTCTCCTGACCGGATCGTCGGGCTGGCTCGGCCGCTTCCTCGCGCCCCGGCTGCGTGCGGCGGGGCATCGGGTGACCGGCCTGGACGTCGCGCCCGGCGCGGATACCGACATTATCGGCTCGGTCGCGGACCGCGCGACCGTCGACCGTGCCTTTGCCGATCATGGCATCGAGGCGGTGATCCATGGCGGCGCGCTGCACAAGCCCGATATCGTCCGCTATCCCGCCCAGGCCTTTGTCGACGTCAATGTGACCGGCACGCTCAACCTGCTCGAGGCCGCGGTCGCGGCGGGCAATGATCGTTTCGTCTTCACCGCCACCACCTCGCTGATGATCTCGGCCTCGATCCGGGCGGGCAGGGGCGGCGGCGCGCGCGAAGCGGCGTGGCTGACCGAGGAGACGGCGCCGCTGCTGCCGCGCAACATCTATGGCGTCACCAAGCTGTCCGCCGAGCATCTCTGCCGCCTCCATCATCTGGAGCATGGGCTGAATATCGTCGTGCTGCGCACCGGCCGCTTCTTTCCCGAAGACGACGATATGGCGCATGAGATCGCGGAGAACGGCCCCAACACCAAGGCGAACGAATTCCTCAATCGCCGGCTGACCGTCGAGGATGCCGCCGAGGCGCATGTCGCGGCGCTAGACCGGGCACCGTCGCTGGGCTTCGAGAGTTTCATTGTGGCGGCGCCGACGCCTTTCCGTCACAGCGACTGCGCCGCGCTGATCGCCGACGCGCCCTCGGTCGTTGCGCGTTATTTCCCCGAGGCGGCCGGGCTTTACGCCGCGCGCGGCTGGATGCTGCCGGCGCATATCGATCGCGTCTACGCGGCGGAGAAGGCGGAACGGCTGCTGGGCTTCCGCTGCCGGACCGACTTCGCCGCGATCCTGGCCGCGCTGGCGGACGGAGCACCGCTACCCTTCGCTCACGATCCCGACTATCTGTCCCCGAAGGAGCCGGCATGCGCTACACGCTGATCACCGCGAACCGCAATTATTCGAGCTGGTCGCTCAGGCCCTGGCTGCTGATGCGCATGCTCGGCCTCGCGTTCGAGGATCGGATCGAACCCTTCACCAAGCCCGACAATTACGAGGAATTCCGGCTTTTCTCACCGACCGGGCAAGTGCCCGTGCTGATCGACGGTGACCGCACGATCTGGGATTCGTTCGGCATCGCGCTCTACCTGGCCGAGCGGCATGACGGCGTCTGGCCCGCCGACGAGGCCGCGCGCGCCTGGGCGATGTGCGCCACGGCGGAGATGCATGGCGGATTCGGCGCACTGCGCAACGACTGCACGATGAATGTCGGCGTCCGTGTGATTCCCAAGCCGATAAGTGCCGCACTCACGCGCAACGTCGCAAGGGTCGCGGAACTGTGGGCGGAGGGGCTGGAGCGTTTCGGCGGGCCTTGGCTTGCCGGCGACGCCTTCACCGCGGTCGATGCCTTTTTTGCGCCGGTCGCCTATCGCGTGCGGACCTATGGCCTTGACGTCGGGGCGGCGGGCCGTGCCTGGGTCGATCATATCATCGCTCTGCCCGCCATGCAGGATTGGGAAACGCAGGCGCTTGCCGAAGGCTGGCGTGAGGAAGGTCATGAGGCAGAACTGGCCGCCTGCGGCGCGATCGTTGCGGATCATCGGGCGCAGGCATGATCGTGCCCGGCCGCAAATCGCTGGGGGATGCCGCGCTCGGCGCGCTTGAAGCCGAATTGCTCAACGAGAAGGTCGAGGCGCTCGGCCGTGCCGGCCGTGCCGCCCAGGAGGCGTTGCGGGCGCTTGCCGAATTCGATGGAGAAGCAAGCGAGCGCGAGGCCGCCCTCGACCATGCCGCAAGCAAGGTATGGAATTTCATGGTCCAGCGCGAACTGTGCGGCTTCGCCAATCCCGCTGCGGTGATCGCGGATCTGGAGGTTCCCGGGGAAGTGGTCGCGCGGCTCGGCATTGCACCGCGACGGAGCAC
The DNA here is from genome assembly GCF_058787155.1 of Sphingobium sp. FW305-3-2-15-F-TSA7. Classification (NCBI taxonomy): domain Bacteria; kingdom Pseudomonadati; phylum Pseudomonadota; class Alphaproteobacteria; order Sphingomonadales; family Sphingobiaceae; genus Sphingobium; species Sphingobium sp. FW305-3-2-15-F-TSA7. The sequence continues at coordinate 184,462 of NZ_JBYSZM010000009.1, forward strand.
CCTATAGCATCGCCACGCAATCCGGGGGGAGAGCGACATGGCGACGATGGCCGGCAAGCCGCGCGGGGGAATGGCCGCGGAGCGACGTTTCTTCACGATCATGGCCGCGATCGTGCTGGTCTCGACCTTTATCGGCTTCATGCCGAGCTATTATCTTCGCGGCATCGCCACGCCCTATTTCCCCTTCCCGCCGATGACGCCGCTGGTGCACGTCCATGGCCTGGTCTTTTCGGCCTGGGTGATGCTGTTCATGGTCCAGACCTCGCTGGTCGCGGCGGGGCGCGTCGATATCCATCGGCGGCTCGGCATGCTCGGCATGGGCCTGGTCGCGTTGATGATCCCGCTGGGCATCTGGGTGGGGCTGGCGGGCGTCGGCCGACCGACGGCGCCGCCGGGGATCGATCCGCTGTCCTGGGCGGCGATGCCGCTGATGGACGTGCCGGTCTTTGGTGGATTGATCATCACCGCGCTCGTCAAGCGCGGCAATCCGCAGGTGCACAAAAGGCTGATGCTGATCGCCATGGTCAACATGCTGCAGCCCTCGATGGGGCGAATGCCGTTTCCGATACCCACGATCGGCGTGTTCCTGCCGATCCTGTTCCTGCTGCCGCTGTTCGTCTGGGACTGGAAAACGCGCGGTCGTATCCACCCGGCGACGCTCTGGGGCAGCCTGATCGTCGTGACGGTCATGATCGCCCGGCCGATGATCTGGACGACGCAGCCCTGGATGGATTTCGTCCGCTGGGCGTCCGCTTTCGCAACTTGACGCGCATAAAGCGCCGAACCGAGTCGAATGCGCGGTGAAACGCAGCATGGGCGGGTCGGATGGTCTTATGTTGCGCTTGGCAAGTCTGTGGATAAGCGCTTAGGATTCAAGCTTCTGATAGAGCCGCAAAGGGCCAGGGTGTCGCTTGAATGATAGGAAGGCCGCCGGGGGGCGCCGCGTGAGATACGGATTGCCGCTCGTGATCGCCGCTGTCGCGTGCGGCGCGGCATACAGCTTCGTCAATGCCGGGCCGACCAGCGCGGCGGACGGTGCGGATGCGGTTCCGGCGTCCTTTTCATACACATCGGCGCTCGCGCCCGCTGCCGCGGTCATCTCGGGGCCCCAGCGCATCGATTATCGCCGTCTCGACGAACGGCTGACTCGCCTGGCCGGCGACAAGGACATGGTCGGGCTGGCGGTGGCGATCGTCGAGAATGGCCAGATCCGCTTCGTGAAGGGCTATGGCGTTACCCAGGCCGGCACCGCCGATCCGGTGACTCCGACCACGGTGTTCCGCTGGGCTTCGCTGTCCAAGGGAGTCGCCGGCACGCTGGTGGCCGAACTGGCGCGCGAAGGGCGCTTGTCGCTCGATACGCCGATCTCCCAGTTCCGCACCACGCTGCGCCTGCCCGGCGGCAGCGAGGATCGGGTAACGGTGCGCGACGTGCTGTCGCAACGCACCGGTGTCGTCCGCAATGCCTATGACGAAAAGCTTGAAGAGGGGCAGGACCCCGCGCTGATCCGCGCGTCGCTTGCCAACCTGCCGGCTTTCTGTGCGCCCGGCCAATGCTACACCTATCAGAATGTCGCCTTCGACACCGCGAGCGAGGTCGTTCAGCGCGTCACCGGCCGGCCTTATGGCGATGTCGTGCGTGAGAAATTGTTCCTGCCGCTCGGCATGACCAATGCCAGTGTCGGGCGGGCCGGGCTCGAGGGCGCGGCAAGCTGGGCACGCCCGCACCGCAGCCGCGGACAGATGCTCCAGACCAAGGACGCCTATTACCGGATTCCGGCGGCGGGCGGGGTCAATTCATCGATCTTCGATCTTGCCAAATGGATGCGCGCGCAGATGGGCGGTGCCGCCGCCGTGCTGCCCGTGGCGCTGCTCGACGAGATTCACGCGCCTTTGGTCGCGACGCCGCCGCATGGGCCGCGCGGTGAGGCCGATCGTGCGCTCGACGCCCATGCCTATGGCCTGGGCTGGCGCGATTTCGCCTATGCCGGCCACCGCCAGGTCGGCCATCGTGGCGCGGTCGACGGATATCGCTCGCTGATCCTGTTCGATCCCGTCGAGCGCACCGGGATCGCGATGCTGTGGAATTCGCACAGCAGCAAGCCGGTCGGCCTGCAACTCGAAATGCTCGACATGCTCTATGGCCTGCCGCGGCACGAATGGATGAAGCTGGGCGACGAGCCGGCCCGAGCGGCCGTCACCGTCGCTTCGACGGCATCGGGGCGGACCGGCGGGGGCCGATGACCCGCCGATGATCCTGTGCATTGGCCATTTGCCCTCGCGGCGAACGGCGCTATGGCCTGGCGTATGACCCAAGCTCGCACTCTCTATGAAAAGATCTGGGATGCCCATGTCGTGGAGCGCCGCGATGATGGCACCTGCCTCATCTATATCGACCGGCATCTCGTCCATGAGGTGACGAGCCCGCAGGCGTTCGAGGGGCTTCGCGTCGCTGGTCGCCCGGTGCGCCGGCCCGATCTCACGCTTGCGGTGCCCGATCATAATCTGCCGACCACCGCGCGGCTCGATGCCGCGGGCAAGCGGCTGCCGATCGCCGACACGGAATCCGCGGGGCAGCTGGCTGCGCTGGAACGCAACACCGCCGAATTCGGCGTGCCCTATATCGACGCGGTCGCGGCGGAGCAGGGCATCGTCCATGTCGTCGGGCCGGAACAGGGCTTTACCCTGCCGGGCTGCACGCTCGTCTGCGGCGACAGCCATACTGCGGCGCACGGTGCGCTGGGCGCGCTGGCCTTCGGCATCGGCACCAGCGAGGTCGAGCATGTGCTCGCGACGCAGACATTGCTGCTGAAACGATCGAAATCGATGGAAATCCGTGTCGACGGCACGCTCGGTTTCGGTGTGAGCCCGAAGGACGTGATCCTGGCGATCGTCGGCCGGGTCGGGGCGGCGGGCGGAACGGGCTATGTCGTCGAATATACCGGCTCGGTGATCCGCGACATGTCGATCGAGGGGCGCCTGAGCATCTCCAACATGGCGATCGAGCATGGCGCACGTTCGGGCCTGATCGCGCCCGACGACAAGACCTTCGCCTATCTCAAGGGCCGGCCGATGGCTCCCAAGGGCGCGGACTGGGATGCTGCGATCGCCTGGTGGAAGACGCTGCCGACCGATGAAGGCGCGCGCTACGATCATGTCGTGATCCTGGACGCGGCGGAGATCGCACCGAACGTCACCTGGGGGACCAGCCCGGAGGACGTCGTGGCGGTGACCGGCATCGTTCCCGATCCAGAGAGCTTCGCGGATGCATCCAAGCGCGAGGCGGCGCAGAAGTCGCTCGACTATATGGGCCTGTCCGCGGGTCAGCGGATGCAGGACGTCACGGTGGAGAATATCTTCATCGGCAGCTGCACCAACAGCCGGATCGAGGATCTGCGTGCGGCCGCCGCCATCGTGCGCGGCCGGCATATCGCGTCGGGCATCAAGCAGGCGCTGGTCGTCCCGGGATCGGGGCTGGTCAAGCGCCAGGCCGAACGTGAAGGACTCGATCGCGTCTTCAAGGAAGCGGGTTTCGAATGGCGCGAGCCGGGCTGTTCGGCGTGCCTCGGCATGAATCCGGACAAGGTGCCGGCCGGCGAGCGTTGCGCCTCGACCTCAAACCGCAACTTCATGGGGCGGCAGGGGCCGGGCGCGCGGACGCATCTGGTTTCGCCCGCAATGGCGGCGGCAGCGGCGGTCACGGGTCGTCTGACCGATGTGCGCGAGTTGATGGGCTGACGCCGATATGGCATCTGAACGGGCGGAGGCGGCATGCCGAAGCCCGTCGAACAGGGGACGGATGATGAAGCGCGTTATGATCTTGTTGTTCGGCGGTGCGCTGCTCAGCGGCATCGCCGCTTATGCCGCCATGGCGAAGACCGAACCGCGCAAGCCGATCGAGAAGGCATCCGCCGTTCCCGGGACACCGAACTGAACATGACACCAGTCTCCACGATCGAAGGGCGCGCCTATCCGCTGGGCCTGAAGAATGTCGATACCGACATGATCATCGCCGCCGCCTGGCTGAAGACGATCAGCCGCGCCGGGCTGGGCGAGGGCGCTTTTGCCGCACTGCGCCGCGAGCCGGGCAATGTCTTCGACGATCCCGAATATGCCGGCGCGCCGATCCTGATCGCGGGCGACAATTTCGGCTGCGGCTCCAGTCGTGAGCACGCGGCATGGGCGATGCTCGATCGCGGCATCGTCGCGGTGATCGCGCCGAGCTTTTCCGACATCTTCTCCAGCAACGCCTTCAAGAACGGGATGCTGGCGGTGGTGCTGCCGCAGGATGCGATCGATCGCCTGATCGAAGTCGCGAAGACCGATCCGATCCATATCGATCTCGACAGCCAGACGGTGACGACGCCGTTCCAGGATCGCTTCGCGTTCGAGATCGACCCGTTCCGCAAACATTGCCTCAGCAACGGGCTCGACGAGATCGGCCTGACGCTGGCCATGGATGCCAATATATCAGCGTTCGAACATCGTGTTGCGGCGGAGCGGCCCTGGGTCGCCGGGGCGGTCGCGGCATGAAGGCCCTGCTCTCGACCGCGGTCGGCGGTCCCGAAACGCTGGTCGTCGACGAGGTCGCCGATCCGGTCGCTGGGCCCGGTCAGCTTCTGGTCTCGGTGCGTGCCTGCGCGGTCAACTATCCCGACGTCCTGATCATCGAGGACAAATATCAGTTCAAGCCGCCACGGCCCTTTTCGCCGGGTGGCGAGATCGCCGGCGTGGTCGAGGCGGTCGGTGACGGCGTCACCGGCTGGGCGCCGGGCGATCGCGTGATGGCGGTCTGCGGCTCGGGCGGCATGGCGGAGAAGGTCGCGATTGCCGCCGCCAGCGCCTATCGGTTGCCTGAGGGGCGCAATTTCGTCGACGCGTCCGCGCTGCTGCTGACCTATGCCACCACCATCCATGCGCTGAGCGATCGTGGCCGCCTGAAGGAAGGCGAGACCCTGCTCGTGCTGGGGGCCGCCGGCGGTGTCGGCCTGGCGGCGGTCGAACTGGGCAAGGCATTTGGCGCGCGCGTCGTCGCGGCGGTGTCGAGCGAGGAAAAGGCCGCGGCGGCGAAGCGTGCCGGCGCTGACGACACGTTGGTCTATGGCCGGGGCCCGTTCGACCGCGAGGCTTCCAAGGCGCTGGCCGACGCTTTCAAGGCGAAGGTGGGTCCCAATGGCGCGGACGTGATCTACGATGCGGTCGGCGGCGATTATTGCGAACCGGCATTGCGGTCGATCGCTTGGGAAGGCCGTTATCTGGTCGTCGGTTTCCCGGCGGGCATTCCGAAACTGCCGCTCAACCTGACTCTGCTCAAGAGCTGCGATGTGTGCGGCGTTTTCTGGGGCGCATTCGCCGCACGCGATCCGCGTGCGAATCAGGCGCATGTCGCGCGGTTGCTGCGGCTTTTGGACAGCGGCCAGATTTCGCCGCGCGTCACCGCCACCTACCCGCTGGAACAGGGCGGTGAGGCGATCGCGCGCATGGCCGCACGCGACGTGATCGGCAAGGTGGTCGTCACCATCGCCGATTGAGGCGTACGATCGGCGACGCCGGTTGCATTCCCCCGCGAATCTATCGGTGCGCCGCCCGTTGCGGTTGCGGCTCGTCGCTCCTATGTCCCAATCGATAGCCCATAGGCCATGCAAGGATCTCCCATGACGACTTTCGACGATCGCGAACGCGCCTTCGAGACCAAGTTCGCCCGCGACGAGGAAATGATGTTCCGCGTCACCGCGCGGCGCAATCGCTTGGTGGGCCAATGGGCGGCCGAAAAAATGGGCCTGACCCCCGAGGAAACCGACGCCTATGCCAAGGCGGTGGTCCAGGCCGATTTCGAGGAAGCCGGCGATGAGGACGTCATCCGCAAGCTGCTCGGTGACCTGACCTCGGCGGGCGTCGAGATCGACGATGCCGGCGTGCGCACCGCGCTGGCGGACAAGACGGTCGAGGCGCGTCGCCAGTTGATGGAATCGCAGTAATCATGCCGATGGCGGCTGAAGATATCGAGGCGATGATCGTGGCCGCGATCCCCGACGCCAGCGTCGAGATCACCGATCTCGCCGGCGACGGTGATCACTATGCCGCGCGCGTGGTGAGCGCCAGCTTTCGGGGCGTGCCCCGGGTGAAACAGCATCAGGCGGTCTATGCCGCGCTGGGCGGCCGGATGGGTGGGGTGCTGCACGCATTGCAGCTCACCACCGTGGCGCCCGATTGAGGAGTATGGAAATGACCGAAGACACGCGCGCGCGCATCGACGCACTGGTGAAATCCCACCCGGTGCTGCTGTTCATGAAGGGGACGCCCCTGTTCCCGCAATGCGGCTTTTCCAGCCGCGCGATCGCGATTCTCGACCATATCGGCGTCGAGTATGAAACGGTCGATGTGCTGCAGGATCAGGGCATCCGCCAGGGCATCAAGGATTATTCGGACTGGCCGACCATCCCCCAGCTCTATGTGAATGGCGAGTTCCTGGGCGGATCGGACATCATGATGGAGATGTACGAGGCCGGCGAACTCCATGCGCTGTTCGCGGACAAGGACCAGGCGGCGGCGGGGTAAGGCACCTCTCCGCTGTCATTCCCGCGAATGCGGGAATGACACGGGTTGTCCTGCCTAAAGCCCCAGTTTCCGGCTGTTGAGCGCGGCCATGGCGCGGGGATTGCCCTTGGCGGCCGAGGCGCGGAACCATTTGACCGCTTCGTCCTCGTTCTTTTCGACACCCTGGCCACCCGCATAGCAGATCGCCAGATTGTACATTGCACCGGCGTGGCCGCGATCGGCGGCGCGGCGGAACCAGCGTGCGGCCTCGGCACGATCCTCGGCGATGCCGCGACCGTTATAATAGCTGTTGCCGACATTGAGCATCGCGCCCGAATTGCCGCGCTCGGCAACCTTGCGATACCAGCGCAGCCCCTCCGCTTCGTCCTTGGGAACGCCGCGCCCGTCGGAATATTTGGCGCCGAGATAGAACATCGCGGCGGGATCGCCGCCTTCGGCACGGGGCAGCAGGATCTGGACGGGCGAGTCCACCGAAAATGCGCCGGCTTTCCTCGCAACGGGTTGGGGGGCGTCGTCCTGCGCGGACGCAGGCGACGGTACCGCCATGGCGGCGAGAATCAGGATCGGGATGTGCCGGGTCATCGAAGCTCCGGCTCGATTGAAGACGCGCGCCGGCGCGCTGTCAATCGGGATGGAGGCGCCGCGGCGTCGAGACCAGTGCGACCAGCGGCATGACCGAGGCGAAGGCGAGAACGCCCACCAGCGCGCCGATCAGCGGATCGCCCACCGCATCACCGAACAGGAATGCGAACAGCGCGGTCGTGACCAGTGCGACGATCATGCCGCTCTGCGATTTGATCATGTTCATGGCCGAATCGCCTTCATAATATGGGCTGCCAGCGCCGCGAGCTGCGCGCGCGTATAGCCGGCCGAAAGGAAGCCCTTATGTTCGTCGGCGCTGGTCTCGCCGCGGCCGATGCGCAGCAGCACGGCCATGCGGCGTAGCGCCTCGAGCCGCGGATCGGCGAGCCGATTCGGGCGGCGGACCTTGAAAAAGGATTCAAGGGCGCGGCGAAGCCGGCCGGGCGTTTCGAGGCTGGCGGCGCTATCGCTGCGCGCCAATGCGATCACCGCCCATTCGCTGCCCCTGAAAATCGCCTGCGATGCCGTGCCGGCGAAGCTGGGGGAGAGGCGGGTTTCCGCAAGGTCGAGATAAGCCATGATCCAAGGTCCTGTTGCCGATCGGCCCGGCCGGAAAAGGGGGAAACCGGCCGGGCCTCTTGGGGGCGCTCCCTTGATAGCGCCGCTCCGATTGTTTCTGTAGATACTGAGTTGGATACTTACCGTTTCAGATTTTGAACTGATCTCTGTGCGGTACCAGGATCAGCGCTCGTCATCATGTGTATTGCAGTATTAATACGGTGATGCTGAATCGTCAAGCGACGGGAGCGAGGGGTTTTGGCGCCGCGCCGGAGCGCGCCTATAGGGAGCATCGAATCAGCTTGCGCTCGGGAGCCACCATCCATGAAATTCTTCGTCGATACCGCCGACACCAAGGACATTGCCGATCTGGCCGCGACCGGCCTGCTCGACGGCGTGACCACCAATCCTTCGCTGATCCACAAGGCGGGTCGCGATTTCCTGGAGGTGGTGAAGGAGATCTGCGGGATCGTGCCCGGCCCGGTTTCGGCCGAAGTGGTCGCGCTCGATCATGAGACGATGATGAAAGAGGCCGAGATCCTCCGCAAGATCGCCGACAATGTCGCGGTGAAGGTGCCGCTGACGATCGACGGACTCAAGACCTGCAAGGCGCTGACCGGCGAAGGCACGATGGTCAATGTGACGCTTTGCTTCTCAGCCAATCAGGCGCTGCTCGCGGCCAAGGCCGGCGCAACCTTCATCTCGCCCTTTGTCGGTCGTCATGACGATGTCGGTTATCCCGGCATGGAACTGATCGCCGATATCCGCCTGATCTACGACAATTACGATTTCGACACCGAGATCCTCGTCGCGAGCGTGCGCAATCCGATCCATGTGCTGGAAGCCGCGAAGATCGGCGCCGACGTGATGACCGCGCCGCCCGCGGTGATCCGCCAGCTGTTCAACCATCCGCTGACCGACAAGGGGATCGAGGGTTTCATGGCCGATTGGGCGAAGACCGGTCAGAAGATCGGCTGATTCCAATCTCCGCCACCGTCATTGCGAGCGGAGCGAAGCAATCCAGTGATGCATCAACCGATGGATTGCTTCGTCGCTACGCTCCTCGCAATGACAAAGCGGAGTGTCGTTTGGTACCAACTTCAGGGTGACGTCCCTGCACGCAACGGGCATTGAGTGCATGTGGATCAGCATGCACTCATCCCGCGATGGCGCGACCATCTGACGCATGGGCGCCGGCGCTCGGCACATACGGTGCGCGCCTATGTTGCGACCGCCGAACGGCTGGTCGCCTTTCTCCAGGATCATCGCGGCGGGGCCGTCGACGCGGCCATGCTCGCATCGGTCGAAGCCGCCGATCTCCGCGCTTTCCTGGCATTGCGCCGCGGCGACGGCATCGGCAACGCATCCGCCGCGCGTGAGCTGTCGGCGGTACGGGGCTTTCTGGCATTTGTCGTGGGCGAGGGCGGCGCCGCGCCGCGGCTGAAGGGACCGCGCGTGAAGCGCGGCGTGCCCAGGCCGATCTCCCCCGACGAGGCGGTCGCGTTGGCCGAGGATGTCGCGGGCCAGGCGCGGGCGCCATGGATCAGCGCACGCGACTGGGCGGTGCTGATGCTGCTCTACGGCGCCGGCCTGCGCATCGGCGAGGCGATGGCTTTGACCGGCGCGGTGCTTCCGCTCGGCGAGACGTTGAGCGTCACCGGCAAGCGCGACAAGACCCGGATCGTGCCGCTGCTGCCGCAGGTCCGCGCTGCGATCGAAGAGTATCTGGCGCTTTCGCCGCATGCGATGACGAAGGACCAGCCGCTGTTCCGCGGCGCGCGGGGCGGGCCGCTGTCGCCGGCGCTTGTGCGCCGCGCCGTTCAGGGCGCGCGGGGGCGGCTCGGCCTGTCCGAACGCACCACGCCGCATGCGCTCAGGCACAGCTTCGCCACGCATCTGCTCGGCCGCGGCGTGGATCTGCGCGCGTTGCAGGAATTGCTCGGCCATGCCAGCCTGAGTTCGACCCAGATCTATACCGCGGTCGATGCGGCGCATCTGATGGATGTCTATCGCAACGCCCATCCGCGGGCCTGAGCAGCGCCGAAGCATTCTCTCTACGTCATTCCGGCGAAAGCCGGAATGACGCTGAGGGCTGGATCCGAGCGCTTTAACCCTTTGGCCGCCAGAAGATCACCCGCCAGATATAGGCGGCGATGATCAGCACGATCACCGTGGTTGAAACCGGCCCCACGAAATCGTCGACCTTTTCGACATTGCGGCCGAGCATCCAGCCCGAGACCGCGAGCAGGCTGGTCCAGCCGGCGGTGCCGATCGTCGACCAGATGACGAATGTCGACAGCCGCATGTGGAGCAATCCGGCGGGAATCGAGATCAGCGAGCGCAGCGTGGGCAGCATCCGTGCGAAGAAGACGAAGGCCGATCCATATTTGCCGAACAGCTTCTCGGCGCGCTCGACCTCATGCCAGTCGATGGTCAGCCAGCGGCCGAACCGCTCGATGAACGGACGAAAGCGCTCGACGCCGATGACGCGCGCGGCGAGATACCAGAAATAATTGCCGAGCATCGCGCCTGCCGTGCCGCTGGCGATGACCAGGCCGAGCGACATCTCGCCCTTCGCGGCGTAGACCCCGGCGATCGGCATGATGACTTCCGACGGGATCGGCGGAAACATCGTCTCCAGGAACATGAGGAAACCGACGCCGAGATAGCCCGACTGGTCGATGAGATTGACGATCCAGTCCGACATCAGGCTTTTTCTGCGACTTTCTTTTCGAGCGCATCCCAGATCATCGCGCCGGTATCGGTGCCGTTGAAGCGATCGATCGCGACGATACCGGTCGGGCTCGTCACGTTGATCTCGGTCAGCCATTCGCCGCCGATCACGTCGATGCCGACGAACAACAGGCCGCGCCGCTTGAGTTCGGGGCCCAGCACCGCGCAGATCTCGGTTTCGGTCGCGGTCAGCTCGGTCTTCGCGGCCGAGCCGCCGACCGCCAGGTTGGAACGGATCTCACCCTCGCCGGGGATGCGGTTGACCGCGCCGGCCACTTCGCCGTCGACCAGGACGATGCGCTTGTCGCCCTGCGTCACTGCCGGGATGAACGCCTGGATCATATGCGGCTCTCGATAGGCGGTGTTGAACACCTCGATCAGCGAAGCCAGGTTGGCGCCGTCGCTGCCGACCTTGAAGATCGCCTTGCCGCCATTGCCGTGGAGCGGCTTGACGACGATCTCGCCATGTTCGGCCAGGAAGGTGCGGGCTTCGTCGAGCGAGCGCGTCACCAAAGTCGGCGGCATGAACTGTGCATAATCGAGCACGAAGACCTTTTCGGGAGCATTGCGGACCGATGCGGGATCGTTGACGATCAGCGTGCGGTCGCTGATCCGCTCGAGCAGATGGGTCGCGGTGATGTAACCCAGGTCGAAGGGCGGATCCTGACGCATCAGCACCACGTCGATCTGCTCGCCCAGGTCGATCGATTCGGCGGGACCGAAGGCGAAATGATCGCCGGCGACGCGCTGCACCGTCACGGGATGCGCGCGCGCCCAGACCCGCCCGGCGGAATAGCTGAGGTCGGATGCGTCATAATGCCACATCCGGTGTCCGCGCGCCTGCGCAGAAAGCATGATCGCGAAGGTCGAATCCCCCGCGATGTTGATGGTCTCCATCGGGTCCATCTGGACGGCGACATTGAGGGTCATGCTTGTGCTCCGCCTGCGGGTTGCGGCGCTTTAGGCGAGAGTGACGAGGCTGTCACCCGTGCCAGGCATTGACGATGTGACGCGGGTATCGCCACGGCGCGAGCAGGATCACGTCGATGCGGATATCTTCTCCGCGCGCCGCATAGCGCGGTGCCAGCGCATTGGCGGCCGCGGCGACGCGCGACAGCCTTTGCCGGTCTATCGACAAGTCGAGCGCCAGATCGGTCGCGCGCGCCTTCACTTCGACAAAGGCGACGATACGCCCCCGTTTCGCGATCAGATCGACTTCGCCCATGCGTGTCCGCACGCGGCTGGCGAGGATGCGCCAGCCGTGAAAGCGGAGCCACCAGGCCGCGAGCGATTCGGCTGTCCGTCCGCGCCGCTCGGCCGTGCGGCGCGTCACCCATTGCCTTTCATCGCCATGGCCCGGGCATAGATCGCCTTGCGGTCCAGCCCGAATGCCTTGGCGACTTCACCCGCCGCCTTGGCGGGGGGCAGGCGCGTCAGCGCTTCGGCCAGTGCCGCATCGGCATCGGCGGCGGCGGGCGGCGGCGCTTCGCCGGGTGGTGCGACGACGATGACGATCTCACCCTTGGGCGGATGCTCGGCATAGCGCGTCGCGAGCGCAGAGAGGGTGTCGGTCACGCATTCCTCGAAACGCTTGCTGATCTCGCGCGCCACCCCGGCTTCGCGATCGCCGAGTCCTTCGGCCAGCGCGGCCAGCGTGACCGAGAGGCGCGGGCCCGATTCGTAAAGCAGCAGCGTCGCGCGCACCCCGGCCACTTCGGCGATCGCGTCGGCACGCGCCTTGGCCTTGTTCGGCAGGAAACCGATGAACAGGAAGCGATCGGTGGGCAACCCGGCCAGCGTCAGCGCCGCGATCGCGGCCGACGGCCCCGGGATCGTCGTGATCGCAATGCCCGCCGCACGCGCGTCGCGCACCAGCTTGTATCCGGGGTCGGAGATCAGCGGCGTACCTGCATCGCTGACCAGCGCGATCGATTCGGTGATCATGCGCGCGATCAATCCTTCGCGGACATGCGGTGCGCTATGGTCGTGATAGGGAATCATCTGGCGCTTCACGCCGAGATGGTTGAGCAATTTGGCGGTTACCCTGCTGTCTTCGCACGCGATTGCGTCCGCCGACGACAGGATCGCGCCTGCGCGTGGCGAAAGATCGGACAGATTGCCGATTGGGGTGGCGACGATGTAGAGACCGGGCGAAAGTTTTGCGTTCATCGGAGGGTGTCATGGCAGAGGCAGGGCGTAGGCCGCAACCGGCGGGAAGAATGCGGTGGCGCCTTGGGGTGCTTATGGCGGCGATGCTGGTCGCGGGGTGTCAGACGATCGTGCCCCGTGGCGACAAGCCGCCGACCCAGGGGCCGGACCGTCCACCCCAGGTGGATACGCCGATCACGCCCGGCCTGCCCGACGATCAGGAACGGCATCGCATCGCGTTGCTGGTGCCGATGACCGGCACCAATGCCGCGGTCGGCCAGTCGATCGCCAACGCCGCCAATCTCGCCGTGCTCGACACTGGCGGTCAGCGCATCCGCATCACCATGTACGATACCGCGCTGGGCGCGGCGGCGGCGGCGCAGAAAGCGGTTGCCGAGGGCAATCGCGTGATCCTGGGGCCGCTGCTCAGCGAGGATGTGGCCGCGGTCGCGCCGGTCGCGCGCCGTGCCAATGTGCCGCTGCTCAGCTTTTCCAACGACGCGACCGTCGCGGGCAATGGCGTCTATCTGCTCGGTTACAGCCCGGCACAGGCGATCGAGCGTGTCGTCGGCCATGCCCGTTCGCGCGGCGTGACCAGCTTTGCCGGCCTGATGCCCAATGGCGTCTATGGCCAGCGTGCATCGACGGCCTTTATCCGCGCTGTCGAGGGCGCGGGCGGGCGCGTGGTCGGCATGCAGAATTACGACCGGTCGCAGCGTTCGATCGCGGCGGCGGTCACCCGGCTCGGCCAGACCAGTTCCTATGATGCGTTGCTGGTCGCCGACAGCGGCGGCGTGGCGCTTCAGGTTGCGCCGCTGGTGCGCAAGGGCAGCGGGCCGTCCGCCCGTTTCCTGGGAACCGAGCTGTGGAACACCGAACCGTCGCTGGCGACCGGCCCGGCGCTGCGTGGCGCCTGGTTCGCCAGCGTGTCCAACGGGCTCTACAACCAACTCGCCGCCAAATATCGTGCGCGTTACGGCAAGGCGCCCTACCGTCTGTCCAGCCTGGGCTATGACGCGGTGCTGCTGGTGACGCGGGTGGCGCGCGACTGGCGGCCGGGAACGGCCTTCCCGGCGCGCGCATTGGCCGATCAGGGCGGTTTTTCGGGCATCGACGGCGCGTTCCGGTTCGGTCGCGACGGCATTGCCGAACGATCGCTCGAGGTGCAGCAGGTCGATGCCGGCAAATTCACCACGGTCAGCCCGGCGCCGGCACGCTTCGCGGAGTAGGAACAAGTTCCTTCCTGAAGGGGAGGGGGACCAGCCGAAGGCTGGTGGTGGGGTTGGGGGGCGCAGT